>SVRL01000032.1 GCA_015064845.1 Oscillospiraceae bacterium
ACCTGCTTACGACAAAGCAAAAACGGAGCAGCGCGAAAAGTCTGCGGCTGATAAAACCGAGATGCGCAAGGAACCGAAAAAGGAATATTCTTATAAGCGTCCTGATACACCCCGTCCTGCACCCCGTAAGATTGAAAAAGCCAAGGACCTTGACAGCTATTTTGCAAAGCTGAAAGAATTTTCCAGCAATAATCAGCAATAAAGCGTCCGTTTCGGCAGAAAATCTTTATTTTTGAACCAATTTCCATGAGATGGCTGTGATTTCCGAAAACGGATTTTTCAGCCATCTTTTTTCAAATCAGAAACAATCAAAATTCAACCTTGAAATCTATATCAAACGAAAGGAATCAAATCTATGTATTCCATGTTCGGTTCAACCATTGCCGCCATCTCCACGCCCCGAGGAAAGGGCGGTGTTGCTGTAATCCGCATTTCGGGCGAGGAGGCCTTCTCTGTTTGCGAGTCCTTTGTTTTTCCGAAAAGCGGAAAAAAACTTTCCGAAATCCGCCATGCATCCGTTTGCCTTTCCGATATTACGGATGAAGACGGAATGCTTTTGGATGAAGCGCTCGTTTCGGTTTTTCGTGCGCCTCATTCCTATACGGGCGAGAATACGGTGGAAATCAGCTGTCACGGAGGTGTTTTGCTGACAGAATCTGTTTTGATGCGCGCGCTTTCCTGCGGCGCTGTTCAGGCAGGTCCCGGAGAATTTACACGCCGTGCGTTTTCTGCAGGAAAGCTTTCTCTTTCTCAAGCAGAAGCTGTAATCGGAATGATCGATGCACAGACAAAGGCGTCTCTTTCTCTTTCCCGTGCAAATCTCGGCGGTGCAATTCGTAAAAAAACCGATTCTGTATATGAAAATTTGCGTAACGTAGTATCCGGTGTTTACGCCACCATTGATTTTCCTGATGAAGATCTTTCTTCTCTCAGTGAAGAAGAAATTCGGGAAGGTATTCAAAACGCCATTGCTTCTTTGGAAGCGCTGCAGCATTCTTATAAGACGGGACACGCTGTTTGCGAAGGTGTGCGTACCGTCATTTTCGGTAAACCCAATACGGGTAAATCCACCATCCTGAATTTGCTGGCGGAACAGGAACGCGCCATTGTCACGGATATTGCGGGTACGACACGAGACGTTATTTCCGAAACCGTTGCCGCGGGAAACGTAACGCTTCGCCTTTTTGATACGGCAGGTGTTCACGGCACGGATGACTTTGTTGAACGCATTGGCGTTCGAAAAAGCATGGAAGCATTGGAAAACGCAGAATTGATTTTGGCGGTTTTCGATCTTTCTCACGGCTTGGATGCCGAGGATGAAGAAATTCTTTCTCACGTTGAAAAACGCACTGCGATCGGTGTTCCCGTGATTGCCATTTGCAATAAGAGTGACCTTTTTGATTCTGATAAAACGGAAGCCGACGTGAAAAAAATTACGGATGTTTTGAAAACGGAACCGATTTTACTTTGCGCAAAAAATGCGGACAGCAGGGAAGCTTTGGTTTCTTTGATTGAAGAAACTTTTGAAAGCAGTGATTTTTCCGCCGTTGATCAGGCTGTGATTACCAATGCCCGTCAGTATGCCGCGGTCAGTGAAGCGCTGGTGCATACGCAAAGTGCATTGGTTGCTTTGGATTACTTCGGGGAAGATACCGCTTGTTCCGAATTGGAGCTTGCAATGGGCAAGCTCGGAGAATTGGATGGCAGACAGGTTACCATTGACATTGTGGACAGCATCTTCCACCGTTTCTGTGTCGGTAAATAAGGAAACGATAACAAAATGAGGACAGCGACTTTGGGGAGTTTCCCATATTCGCTGTCCTTTTCTTTTAGTAATGTTTATTTCGGTTCATCGGAAAGTCCGATCAAATAATCTGCGGAAAGTTTATAAAAATGGCAAAGGAGTTTTAAATCATCGATCTTCAATTCGGCTCTGCCTGTTTCAATATGATTGTACCCTTGCTGAGATTTATTTAAAATCTCTCCTATTTTCGATTGCGTGAAATCCCTGTCTTCTCTGACGTTCCGTAATCTCATACGATAGTCCATAGTATACCTTCTTCGTGATTTTTTGAACAGTTGTGTAAAGTCAAACTCGCTTTTTATGAAATTTTATCATATTCAAAGATTGAGTATCTCTTTTTACTCAAAGATTGAGTAAATTCAAAAAATTCTTGACTTCCATTATACCTCATGCTATAATTTAAATATAAAATTATCGGGAGGATATTTTATGAAAAGAAAATTTATTTTGATTATTTGTGCGATTATAGCATTATCGTTGCTTTTTTCGGGATGTACACCCAAGGAGGATTCTGAAAAAAGCCGTTCACTTTGTGAAACGTTTCTTGATTACACAATTCAAAATGATTATAATGCAGCTTACGGTATGGTTAGCCACGTTGCTTCCGAAGAAAATTTTGCGCCTGTTTGGAATGAAATGCGAAAAGTTTTAAAGGATTCCGAATCCTATGAGCTGACACAGAAAAATTGGTATAAAAACTGGAATAACGGTGTTACCACAACAGAAGTGCTTTTTGAAGTTGTAACCGATGACGAAAAGGTTTGTCAGCTTCGGATTTATACAACGGATGGCATAGAAGGTCTCTCGGGAATTCACTTCCTTGATTCTACGGAATTTATTCAAAAGACAGAATTTTTATGGATTCTGAATATCTTTTTGGCAATCTTTTCCTTGCTTTGCGTGGCGTTTGGTGTCTGGATGTTTGTTGACTGCCTGAAACGCCATTTGCGTTATAAAGTTTTGTGGGCGATTATCACTTGGATTCATGCCGGATTTTCTGTGACGGTGGGAGCAACGGGAATGAATTTCAATACCCATTTTCTTTTGGCTTTACCGCTTAGCAGAATTTCTGCAGAGCCTTCCGTCCTTGCAATTACCGTTACCGTATTTCTGCCGATTGGTGCGATCCTTTACTTCTTTATGCGCAAGCGCTTGACGCTTCCCGAAGAAGTAAAATCGGAAACATTCGATGGCGTTTCCGAACAAACAACCGAAGAAACAGCATCTTAAAAACGGAGAATCGCCGCTGATGGTTGCCGCCGTATCGCAGTTTATTCAAACTTGACGCTTCACTCGACGGCGGAATTGATTTGCGCAATTTTCTATAGGTTAAAAAAGTGGGTAACGCCCACCGGAGGTTTCTTGCCTATCTGAACTTTGTTTGTATTCAAATAATGCAAAACGGCGAGGTCGATTTTGAATAATTTTTTACGATATCAAAAAGTCAGCAGAGTACTTATTTCTGCTGACTTTTTTGAACGCATATTCAAATCTGAAATACGAAAGAGGTTTTTATGAAAATTTATCATTATGATACGATTGATTCCACAAATGCAATGGCAAAAAGAATGATTTTGGAAGGTATGCGGGAGGGTGTATTCCTTGCAGAACATCAAAGCGCGGGCAGGGGACGTTTGGGAAGAAGTTTTTTTTCCGAAAACGGTATTTTTATGAGTATGATTCTTACTCCCGAACGGTTTTCTTTTGATCAGGGTTTTTTGACAAGCACTGTGGCTGTTGCCGTTTGCCGTGCCATTGAAGAACAAGGTTTTAAGGTCGGAATCAAATGGGTAAACGATATTTATTTTGAAGGAAAAAAGATTTGCGGTATTTTATCTGAGGCTGTCAGCATGGGAGCAGAAACGCTTGCTTACGTCGTTGGTATCGGAATTAATATCGGAATTGTGGATTTTCCGGATGATATCAAAGAAATTGCCGCATCTTTGCCACTTGATGAAAATGCGAAGGAAAAATTGTTTTTTGGCGTTTTAAGCAATATCGAATGTGTACTTTCGGAAAATAAAGCAACCATTCTTTCTTATTTAAAGAAAAAAAGCGTGGTACTCGGAAAAGAGATTCGCTTTTTCGGTGTGAAAAACGGAGAGGGAATTGCTTTGGATCTGGATGAGAATGGCGGGCTCGTTGTTCAGACGAAAGAAAATGAAAAAATCGTCTTGACAGGCGGAGAAATTTCCATAAGAACAAAATAATTAAAAAATATTCATTATTTTTGAAAAAATCATTTAAAAGGTATTGACAAAATGGTTTTTTTGATGTATACTATTACGGCAATCCTAAGACAGCAGGTTCGAAGTAAAAGCCAAGCTTTCCTGCCGAGGAGAGATTTTTAAATGATGATTATTTTCAAGTCTTTCCTGCAATATCTATGGATTTGCAGAAAAGGCTTTTTTGTTATTTATACATCGGGTTTGTATAAATAATCTTGGCTGTTTATTTATTGAAGGGTGGTGAAATCATGCCTAGTGCACAGGTTCTTGAATCCAAACAGAAAATTGTTGCTGATCTGACAGAAAAACTGCAGAAAGCTTCCGCGTGTGTTATCGTTAAATACGAAGGTATCACCGTTGAAGACGACACAGCTCTCAGAGCAGAACTTCGCAAAGCAGGTGTTGAATACGCTGTCGTTAAAAACACTCTTACCAAGAAAGCTTGCATCAACGCCGGTTACGGTGAACTTGCAAACGTTCTCGAAGGTATGACTGCTGTTGCAACAAGCGCAGAAGATCCGGTTGCTGCCGCTAAAATCACAAAGAAATTCGCCGACAAGGTTGAAACCTTTGAGATCAAAGCCGGTTTCGTTGACGGTAAAATCCTCGACGTTGCAGGTGTAAACGAACTCGCAGAACTTCCGTCCAAGGAAATCCTTATCGGAAAGTTGCTCGGAAGCCTTCAGTCTTCCCTTTACGGTCTTGCTCATGTACTTCAAGCTTACGTCGACAAGACCAACGAAGAAGCTACTGCTTAATTTATTGTAGTTTCTCTCTATTCAAAATTAAAAAAACTTACTAAAAATCCAATACGGAGGTAAATTATCATGGCATCTGAAAAAATTACAGCTATTGTTGAAGAAATCAAAGCTCTTACAATTCTTGAGGTTGCAGACCTCGTTAAAGTTCTCGAAGCAGAATTCGGTGTATCCGCAGCTCCCGTTGCAGTAGCAGCAGTTGGTGGCGCAGCAGCTCCCGCAGTTGAAGAAAAGACTGAATTCGACGTTATCCTTACTTCCTTCGGTTCCAGCAAACTTCCTGTTATCAAAGCAGTTCGTGAAGTTACCGGTCTCGGCCTTAAGGAAGCTAAAGCTCTCGTTGAAGCTTGCCCCAAGCCTGTTAAAGAAGCTGTTTCCAAGGAAGACGCTGAAAAGATCAAAGCTGACCTCGTTGCTGCAGGCGCAGAAGTTGAAATCAAATAATTTGAATCTTGTTTCTTTCAAAATCCCGCATCCTTGCGGATGCGGGATTTTATAAAAAATAAAAGTAAAAAAGTTAAAAAAATTTCAAAAAACTATTGACATTTCAAAAACATTGTGCTATAATAATTAACGTTGAATGAATCTGGGTGTGGCGCAGTTGGTAGCGCGCTACCTTGGGGTGGTAGAGGCCGCTGGTTCAAGTCCAGTCACTCAGACCAAAGACCGAAAGCTTGTGCTTTCGGTCTTTTCTTTTCTCAAATCTGAAACAGATTTTTCATTTCGTCTGCGAGCATGATTTTTCGGCTCCTGCCGTAGTGCAGATAGATGTTTGATGTAGTTTCTATGTCAGAGTGCCCAAGCCAGTTTTTCACGTCTTCCAGTTGCCAGCCTTGCTCAAATAGTATACTTGCCGTGTTGTGCCGTAAGTCGTGAAATCTCATGTCCGGAAGTCCATGCAAGCGCAATACTCGTTTGAATGCTCGGGTAATATAATCCGGTCTGAACAGTCTTCCATCTTCCCAGCAAAAGATATATCCATTCGGGTTTTGGTTCTTCTGAAATGCTCTCAGCTCTGAGAGCATTTCTTTACATTTAGGCAACAGCTGAAAGGTTCTTCGACTTGATTCTGTTTTGGTTCGGTCTTTTTCGATTATCGAAAGATTTTTGACAACCGTATGCTGTACCGTCAAAGTGTTATTCTTGAAGTCTACCGCCGACCATTTCAGTCCAAGGACTTCTGAACGCCGTAGACCGTAATAGAGTGCCAAAACGACAACAGGTTTCAGTTTATGCCCGTGGAATGCGTTTATAACGTCCTGTGCTTCTGTGAGCGTTAAAAACTTCACATCCTGCGTGATGTGTTCCACTCGGGGGAGTTTGATAGGCAATGCAGGATTGCGATCTATGTATTCAAGCAGCACTGCCTCATTCAGAGCTTGTTTCAACACGCATAAATGCTTTTTAACGGAGGCTCGCCCCAATCCTCCTTTTCCGTCCGTCCTGCCGTTCTTCTGCAGGTGCTGGCAATATGAAAGCACTTGCTTTGGTTTGAGTTCTTCCAGTTCGATTTTTTTCGGTTCAAAGTATGGAATCATGTGTTTGTGAATGTAAACGGTATAGGCTTCATAAGTAGACCTTTCCAAAGTCAGACATTTGCTGTCAAGCCATTCTGAAAGATACTCAGATAAGAGCATGTTTCATCCTCCTTTTCGATAAAAAATTTTCTGGCTTCATCTTTATTCTCAAATTTTTTGATACCTACATAATCATTTTCAAAGTCCATTTCGGGTATGGAAATCAGAGTGCCTCTGCAAACAATTTTTGAGCGTTTCAAACCTCTGGAGCAAAAGTACGAATGCGCATTCAAATCTTGCACCGTGCTTGCAAGGTCTTCTGTGATATATTTCGTCATGTAGCCCGATACCGCGTCAGGGTTTTGTACCTCCTCCAATTCGCAGAAGCCGAAACGAGTTCGATATTGTTTCCATTCAAAAACGCGTTTGCCCTCATCCAATTTTTTCAAAATTCGTTCGGGCAAATACATATCAGATGTGAAAGGTGTTAAACATTTATCGGGCAAGCCTGACATCAGACCGTGCATATGATAACTTTTTTTATCTGCATGAAGTTCAGGGATGAAAAGAAACTTAATTTCAGTTTTGTTATATGCGTTATAGTTTTTTATCATCGTCTGCAAGTCTTTTTCGTAGGCTCGGAGATTTTCACGGTTATACTTTTCTCCGTCTATCGTAAGCGTTACGAAATGTTGCCAAGGATTGCTTGCGACAAGATCATATATCATTGAACGGGTACGGGAAATATTATTGCTTAATTTCCTATCATTCGCTTCTCCTTTTTTTCTTGTTTCCCTTAATTCGGGCATAGTGTCAAAAGGGTATTTGAAAGCCATTAGTTTGTATGTATGGTCGTTAAATTCTCGGACAATTCCATAGCTGGGATTAAAACGCAATTTCGGTTTATTCTGTATCATATAATTACAATTTCTTCAAAATTCAGCAGCAACTTATCAGTTGCATGGTATAATCTACATAGTGAACAAATTTCAATAATTTCTGAGAGGTGTGATTTTATGTATTTTTACCAAAGATTGCGCGATGTGCGAGAAGATCAGGACAAAAGCCAAAATGAAATAGCGATTATTTTAGGGACTGTTCGCCAACAGTATGCAAAATATGAAAGCGGTCAACAAGAACTCCCAATGCACCATTTCATCACGCTTGCGAAATACTACAATGTTTCTCTTGACTATCTTGCAGGATTGACCGATACACCGAAGCGGTTAAAATAAAAAAGCCGAACAGCATTTCTCCCTTTCGGAAGAAAAACTATTCGGCTCAAAGGCTCTATATTATTTTATTTATCAAAGATTTTGTTGTTTTTAGGATAGCATAAAATTATAAATTCCATGTGAATAGAGCGTGAATTTTTTGTGTACTTCTACGGGAGCATGTGCAGACTTTTTGTTCTGTCAGGCTTGGAAGGGCGCGTTCTTGCTGTGAAGTTTGTTTGGGGTGTTCATCACTCGCGATAGATTCTGTGCAAACTTCGACCTTGAGTTTTTGCTACGCCTCTGCGGAGGCTTAGTGCCGACGGGGTAAACCCACGGCCGACACGGGTTACTTTGTTACTGTAAAAGCGTTCTGCGCGCTTCTGATGGCTTCAAATACGGGTGTGCAGGTGCTCGGTTCTGAGTTTGCAGAATGCGAAAGTGGCAGACAGTCCACCCAGCCTGCCTGCCACTTTCGTTTGGTCGTTGGTATTTGAATATCAGATGAAACGTAAATCTTATACCGCTCATATTATACATCATTTTTGTTTTAATTTCAAGAGATTTTCCAGATTTCTTGTAAAAATCATTCTTGGGGTGGTAGAGGCCGCTGGTTCAAGTCCAGTCACTCAGACCAGGAATCGGGAATCGTAAGATTCCCGATTTTTCTTTATTTATCTCGCAAAACCTCGCGTTTTCGTGATAAACATAATGGGCTTGTTCTCCCCTGCTTCGAGGGTTGAACAAGCCCATTTTTCGCACTTGACCACATGTTTGACCACTTGCGGAGATTTTTGCCTCATTTTCGGTTGTTTTTTGATAGTTTTAAGGAATAAGTACCAAAACTCCTTAGTTATGAAATATGCTCAAAAACTCTTTTCATTGATTCTTGAATATGGTCTAATGCGTATTTGTTTGCAGCTGCTTCCGATGAGAACTTAGAATATATCTCTTTATCATATCGATCCGCAAGATATACCTTATATGGATCCCAGTCCGGCATCTCATATATTTTTTTTTCTGTTATTTCATGTGGTTGACGCTCTTTTTTCTCTTGCTCGCAGTATTCATATGATGTTAGTCCCGTTTCTTTGAAATATATCCAATGTCCATATTCGTGTAGCACACAATGAACCGCATAGACAAGTGGTATATCTTCAATCTTAATAGTCATATGACAACTTATATCGCATATATGATTTCTTATCCCAACGGAATTGCGGGCTTTTTCTAATTCATAATATTCTTTCAATTCAAGATCAGGAAAATGCAATCCAATATCTCTATCATCATACCTAGTGTTAGAATCATGAGTTCCCGCTATAATCGCCGCCTTTTCTTCATCTCCCATAAATCTGCAGAACACATAATCCTGTTTATTTAATTTTTCTTTTGGAGTAAAATGAACTGGAGCATCAATTTCCAACCATTCAACAAGATTTCTAAAGCCTATATTCAAAGTTATCCCCACCTCTTTCCTATATACTTGATCTATCCATTACCATGTCATAAATCAACAACAATCTATCGCTATCTTAATAACCCCGTCGCGTTTATTTTCAAACAGCTCATACGCCTCGTCGATCTTCGAGAGCGGATAGGCATGCGTGATCAGCGGCTCGGTACCGAGCTTGCCTTCGGCAATGAGTTTCAGCGTTTCCTCGCAGTCACAGCCGTCAACGCCGCCGGTCTTGAAACAAAAACAATGTGTAATACTAATTATTTGCTTTCTTTATCATAGTCAACAATTTATTTCTATCCCAAAGAACAATTCCATTCTTTTTGGCTAATTCAATTGCATGACTCGTAAAATGTTGATTTGTTAATACTATACCTACATGGCAATCATAGAAAGTTTTTCCGGCAAATGCTTCTTGTACCGCCTTGTTTCCTATATCAGACGAATAGCATTTACATTGTATACCATATTTAATACCATCCTTGAAAGCGATTATATCAATTCCTTGATCTCCACTTCCCTGTGTCACACGAACCGATTCAAAGCCATTCCCTACTAAAATATCGGCACAAAAGCGTTCAAATGCATGTCCATCCATATGGTCAAAATCCAAGGTAAGCTTTTTGCCCGTAAGTTTTTCAAACGAGACTCGGCATTCAACAAGTCTTTCTATTGCAAGCTTTATTTCAAATTTTTCGCCTTCAATGTATGCGAAAAACGAATTATCATTTCGGGGATTTTTATACAAATGGTATCCTTTTTTCTGCAATGACACCAAAACATCCTCCGCTTTCAAAACAGAATGCAAAACATCCTGCATTTTATCTACTACTTGAGGATCGAACAAATTACTTCTATAGCTGATTATTTCCGATTCTTTTTCGTTTCCTCGAATAGTGATTCTCATAACATTGGGATCTATTTCACATTCGTAATATTCTATTTTTAAAGTATCGTGAAGATAATTATCAAATGTTTTTTTGAAATTATCAAGGTCTTGCCGATATCTTGCAGTAATCGGACCATCATCTTCTTCAGAGTAATCATCAAAAGGCATTAATACATCTTTTTCTACATCTTCTCTTTTAAGAGTATAACTGAAATAGAATCCATCTTTGTTTACATTAATCCATGTGGAATTTTCATCGGATAGAGATCTAGGGATACTAGTAATTTCACAATTGTTAGATTCTAGAAATAATATTAGATCTTCTTTTATATTAGATTTTTTGAGAAAATCCGGATTGGAAACGAATTTAATAAGTTCGTCACAAATCAGAACGAATTCATCCGTATTGATACATTTATTGATATTATCAAACTTTCCGGTATTTCTCGTTATTCCTAATTGATACCCATAATCCCCATGCCAAAAACACATTTCAATATTGTTAATTTCTAAGTATTTAACTCCATTTGAAAAATACCCGCGTATAGGTCGCAAGTAAATTTCTTCATAACCAAAATCTGACAAAAGATAGCTATATCTCTTTATAACTTGAGTAATCTTTATTTCCAATAATACAACATCAACAACCTTGTTTATTGCCTTATTCTCTGCATCAGAATTGGACATTTTGTACCTCCAAGTGGAATATTTACTATCGATATGCAAAGCAAATGCTTCCATAATTTTACCATAAATCAAATAATAAATCAATGTTGTTGCTAACAATAGTGTAAAAAGTGACTAAAGTATTTTATTTACCTTAATAATTTCAACACTCCACCGCGACCTTAATAACGCCATCGCGCTTGTTTTCAAACAGTTCGTACGCCTCATTAATCTTCGCAAGCGGATAAGTATGCATGATCAGCGGCTCGGTATCGAGCTTGCCCTCAGCAATGAGCTTCAGCGTTTCCGCGCAATCGCAACCGTCAACGCCGCCGGTCTTGAAGGTCAGATTCTTGCCGTACATATCGGGCAGAGGCAAGGTCTGCGCCTTGTCGTAAAGTGCCACCACAGTGACGATCGCATTCGGACGAGCGCACTGCCATGCAAGCTCGAAGGTATTCTCTGCTCCTGCCACCTCGAGCACCACGTCTGCACCGCCGTGATCGCTATTCTCACGAACAAAATCAAGGCATTTTTCGGGTGTGATTGTCAGCACGTCGGGATAATGCTCATTGACAAATTTGATGCGGTTCTCGTCCTTCTCGCACACGATAATGCGCTTGGGATTCTTCAACATCACACAAAGAAGCGTGCAGATTCCCGTGGGGCCTGCGCCGATGATGAGAACGGTATCGTCCTCGGTAATCTCCGAGATCTTCGCCGCCCAATAACCCGTGGCGAGAACATCACCCACAAGCAAAGCTTGTCTGTCGGTCACAGTGTCGGGAATCTTATTCAGCCCCTGATCCGCAAACGGCACGCGAACATACTCTGCCTGACCGCCATCGATGCGACAACCAAGCGCCCAACCGCCGTTTTTGTCGGTGCAGTTGTTGACGAATCCCTTCTTGCAGAAGAAGCACTCTCCGCAGAAGGTTTCCACGTTGACTGTGACTCTGTCGCCAGGTCTCACGTGCGTGACCGCCGAGCCGACTTCTTCCACGATGCCGACCATCTCGTGACCGACCGTGATCCCTTCCACCGCTCTCGGTACACTGCCGTGCTTAATGTGCAGATCGCTCGAGCAGATGCTCGCAAGCGTAACCTTGACAATAGCATCACGCTCGTGTTGTAATGTTGGCTTTGGTTTATCCCTCAAACCGAATTTTCCTTTTGATATATATGTGTAGGTAAGCATATTTTCTCCGTCCTTTATGATTTCCAAGGCGCTTTTACCATCTCTGCGCCCAGAGAGAATGCCTTTTCCAGCTCCTTCGGGAAGACTTCCTCGTGGCGAGCCTTCTCGGCTCGGTTTTATAGCTCAGCGATTGAAAAATCAGACGCTCGTAGAGCGAACGAAAGGCGGCGCTGACGTCTCCGAGATAGTTGGGCGTGCCGATGATCAAGCCGTCAGCGTGTCTGATCTCGTCAAGCACTTCGGTAAGTCCGTCACGGCACACACAAACACCGAGATGGTCTGGCAATTTACACCCGAAGCATGAGATGCATCCCGTGAATTTCTCCAGTTTATATAGGTCAAAAACCTTGACCTCTGCACCCTCTGATTCAGCGCCCTTTGCCGCTTCTCGTACCAATGAGGCGGTATTCCATGTGGTGCGAGGGCTTGCGTTGATTGCGATAATTTTCTTCATGATTTTCTCCGTGATAAATTGGAATTTACAAAACTGAGTTATACAGGTGTTCCCACTTCAATTAGATTTCCGTCTAAATCATAGAATCTAACCACCTTTTGCCCCCAACTGTGAGTCATCAGATGATTGACATATTCGATTTCAGGGTAAAGTGTTTCAAGTCGCTCTACAAATTGCTCTATATTGGGCTCTTCAAAATACAACTCAGACTGATTACTGTTTGGAATAACGCCCCTTTTTGTAAATTGTTCCCAGTATCCCAATTCCTGTAAATATAAATGATTCGTCAATTCCATATTCCCATCGTTGTCTTGAAGCAGTTGAAGCCCGAACATATCACGATAGAACTTTAACGCACGGTTACAATCTTTAACAACAATAAGCGTTCCTTTATATTTCATATGCGTTCTCCTCCGCAAATTCTTAATTATCGCTCTTAAAAACCTTTTTCATAAACGCGATTCTCGCCGCAAGTGCCGCCTTGGTGGTCTCCGCTTTTTGCACAATATCAAATCCGTGCATCGTGCCTTTGGGCTCGTTAAGAGTGACCTCGACACCCGCCTCGCGGAGCTTTTTTGCGTACAGAATTCCGTCATCGTGCAGGCAATCGAACTCTGCCGTTTCAATATAGGCTGGTGGCAGACCTTCAAAGCTCTCTGCTTCCACGGGCGAATAGTAGACGTAGTTGGGATGATTCCGATCCACCTTTGTCATTGGTGCGATACGGCTTGACAGCGTAGAATTCCACATAGGTGTGTCGGTGAATTTTTGATAGGACTCGCTGTTATTGCGCATATCGAGGAATGGATACGGAAGCATCTGAAAAGCGAACCTTACGGGATGCTGTCTGTCTCTTACCATCATGCACACGCCGACCGCAAGCGTCGAGCCCGCACTGTCACCGCCAATGCCGATACGTGAGGTGTCGATGCCGAGGGCTTCTGCGTGATCGTAAGTCCAGCACATGGCGGCGTAGCAATCCTCAAAGAATACGGGATGGGGATTTTGCGGAGCGAGGCGGTAATTCACAAACACGACCTTGCATCCCACCTCTCCCGCATACCGCATGGCATTTTTGTAGTGATATCCTGCCGCTGCAAGCACAAATCCGCCGCCGTGAAGGTATATGAGGCATGGGGCGTTATCTCCCAATGACTTGGGCGACATCAGAAAGCACTCGATCCTCTCGCCGTCGTAGCTTTGAATCTCGTGACGGCTCACGTCAAGCTCCTTGTCCTCGAATATGAATTTGGGCGTTTTCATATGCGGCACAACCATAGCAAGAAATTTCTCGTTGATGGGCGGCGTGAAATGTGAAAACGGAAAGAATTCACGGCTGATTTTATATTTACTCATTCGAATTTCCTTCCTTTGTCTACTGCGGTATTATGATTGCCCTGTGACAGTCTCGCCCTTCCAATCAAGAATCCCGCCGAACTCCACGATATTCGTGTAGCCCAGCTTGACCAACTTTTCGGACGCCTCTTTACTGCGGCGACCGCTACGGCAGTACACAAGAATGAGCTGATCCTTATCGGGTAATTCAGAGATCTCGGCAGTTCCGATGGACTCGTTAGGAACATTGATGGCATGTGGGATATGTCCTGCGGCGAACTCATCGGGACGGCGCACGTCGAGGATGATATAGCCGATCTCCTGCTCCATCATAGCAACCGCCTCGTCCATGGTGATGCTGCGGTAGGTGTTAGTCTGATGATTGCTTGTTCCTGCGCATCCCGTAAACATCAGCGCGGATAATAATATCGGTATCAGTTTCTTCATGATCTATCTCCTTCTGTGCTGTTGCACAGTATCGTTCATATAATGATTATACCACAAAAAGCTTGTTCTCAAAGTTTCTGCAATAATCTGTGCTGTTTCTATGGCATCGTCCGGTTTGAATAATCTTATTTCCATATTGTGTACCCTTTCAAATTCTTATTTTTGCTTCGATTCACTTTTTCACGGTGCGTAATCTTTGATAATCTCCATAATATCGCGCTTATACATATTTCCGCTGAGAACGTCCCCGTTCGGTAAGAAGGAGACACACCGAACGTCGCGAGGGTTCTCCGCATACGGATTTTTGGGGATTACGTTCGTAAAATACTCCGCGAGATATTTCAGCGCGTTTCCTTCGGGGAAAATGACATTTCCTTCGTTTTCGGAAATCCCTATATCGGCAAAGCTGTCGAGAATCTCTCTTGTTTTTCTGTTGTACGGATTGTCATCTGTCGCGCTCACCAACCAAGCAGGTTGAAGACGGATGGGTACACCGCACTTCTTTGCTTGGGTAGCAAACTGCTTTACCAAGTCAAGGGGGATCGTTTCCTGATGGAAAGCATCTACCGACAAAAGCAGATCGTTTACACCATATTCGGCAAGTCGCTCCGCGGTCTCGCGAATTTTATCGGCATTTTTTGAAAAATATCCGTTGGTAATGACTTGCCGTTTGGGAATATCCAGTTCCTTTGCGGATTTCATGATCGTATAGACGGTGTCTGTGTGCAAAAGCGGCTCGCCCCCAAATGTCATCACGGTTTTGATATCATACTCCGCCGCAATCTTGCGCACTGCATCTGCGGCAATTCTTGGATGGATATGCTCGCCGCAAGACGTATGATCTCCTTCGGAGCAGTGTTTGCACCGCCCTGTGCAGGCATAGGTTACGACGAACTCGATCTTGTTTAAGTTTTTCAGGTATTGGTTCATGTTTTATTTTCCCATCTCTTTCATATACATCCATTCTTCAGCTTCTTGTTCGGGAGGAAAGAATCCTCCGATTTTGTGATAACCGAGCTTTTCATAAAAATTCCGGGCATCTTCGTCAGCTTGTGTGCTCGTCATCACATATTTGTATCCGCACGTCGCCATGAGATTTTCCCATTCGTGCATCATCTGCGTACCAAAGCCGCGATTCCTGTAGGCTTCATCAATGTATAGTAAGTCAAGGAACGGTATCGTTTGCCAAAAGAGGCTGTATCGCAACACACCGACAACAGGATTCTTCAAAAGATGATTTTGACCGCCGTTTTTGATAGAATCATCCTTGAGTACATAGACTTGACCGTTCCAAATGCACTCCCCCAAGCGCGGTAACGGGATGTGTCTGTCCAATTTCGCTATTTTCAGCTTGTCCTTACTTTGCGCAAGCTCGATAATCATAGATGCACCTCCATATTTTCTGCACTTACTTCCGTTATCTTCATATTTTTTCCTATCATTTGATGAAAGCAGATTCGCAAACAGCAATAAAATACATTAGGAGAAAATGCCATGTAAGACATTAATAGTTTATCACATTTAAAATGGAATTGCAAGTACTATATCCTATTGGCTCCAATATATCTCAGGCAAGTGATATGTCTGACATATATGTTGGTAAGTATTCCGCCGCATATGCGTGTAGTCTGATTCACAGGTAATATGAAGCCTAAGGCATAAAAAGGCAGCCGTTTGAGCGGCTGCCTTTGATCAATATGCAGTTGGCGAACTGTTTCATAAGCCTTCGGGCTTTTTCGGTATTATGCTCTTAAAGTCCTTATGCATATCACGCGTTACATGCGTGGTTTTGAGTGGTTATACAAGTTTTTTTGTGTTTTTCAATGCGGATTTTTGTTTACGTCATCATTCAAGAGTAAAATTAGATCAAAAGGGCATTGATAAAGCCTACGATCAGTGCCGCAGTGGCAAGAATACGGGCAATTCGTTGACCCTTTTCATTATTTTTGCTGATTAGGTTCAGAACGATCGCGCCGACAGAAGCCAATGCAGTCAAAGCGCCGAAGAATATCTGGCCGGGGAACCATCCGCTGAGACCGATATACAGGGCGATGTACGAAACGAACAGTGTAAGCGCTGCTACAACGTAGAAGCAAATGTGCTTTCCGATTTTGTTTCTGAGAAGAAACATCAGGCAGACAGACAAAAGTGTCGCGGCTGCAAGACCCATAAAAACAATAATCAACCAATCCAAAGAAGTTAACATAATAAATCCTCACTTTCATATTTTGATTTTGGGTATTTCGCTTTGATTTTTGGGTGTTCCCCTTTGGTGATTATAGAATACCATAAAGTTATAAAGAAATACCGTAGGAATTTCTAAAGAATTCTAAAGATTGCCTTAAAATTTTGAAAGTGTGATCGTGATTGCAAACGTACCGTTCTCTTGTCGGATTGTTACACTGCCATCATAATTATGTGCGATTCGACGAATACTTTGCAATCCCATCCGATAGCTTTCCGTATGCTTCTCACAAGATTTTACGGCGTTTTTTTGAAAAATAACGATGCCTTCTTCGCATTTTCGGACGGAAAGGGAAACGGGGGACTGCGGATCGGCATATTTTTTTATGTTGGATATCAGATTATCAAATAATCGGAGTAACTCGCTGACGTCAAACCGTCCGGAAAAGTCGGGACAAGCGGAAAGATCCGAAGAGACAGAATAATCCTCTTCCAGTCTTTCTTCAAATTCTCCAACGATCTGCATGATCAGAAGCCGTGCATTCTCAAAGAATACAGGTTCGCGTTTTCCGCCGTCAAGAAGGATATCGGTCAGATCTTTGATTTGAAATGCTTTTTGACGCACGAGTGAAAAATATGTCGAAAGTTCTTCGGATGTGCAACTTGGTTTTTCTGAAAAAAATTCCGTGTAAGAAATGATTGACGTTAAGGGTGTACGGATATCGTGAGAGAGTGTGCGGATGAGTTCCTCTTTTTCCTCATATAGGTGTCGTTCTTTTTCTTTGACTGCTTGTTCGGTTTCCGAAAGATAATTGATTGCCTCGGCAAGTGCAGTCAATTCATTATTTCCTTCGATTGGTAAACGAGAACCGAATTCTCCGCGGCGTAAAACTTCCACGCCTCGAATGATAACGCCGATATAAGCAAATCTCTCTCCGAAAAGCGTAAGAAAAAGTATGATGAAAAAGATCACGGACACGGCGAGACTGATGCTGAATATCATGACATCCAAATGGTAGCGCTGATCGTCATCCAATATAATATTTTTTTCCCAGCAATAATTTTCCGCGACAGCGGTACCGCAAATCACAAGAAAAATATATAAAACAAGGGTAATGGCGAGGCACACGAAGAAAAGCGCCAGAACTTCATGAGAAAGCTTGCCTCGTTTATCCGTTTGCTTATTCCACATAATAACCTCTTCCCCATGCGGTTTTGATATATTTCGGATTACGGGAATCATCGCCGAGTTTTTTTCGGATATTTTTAATATGTACCATAATAGCGCTGTCACCCACGGCGTTGTCATCCCAGATGGCGGCGTATATCTGATCCAAAGAAAAAATACGTTTACGGTTGGTAACAAGAAGTTCAAGAATTTTATATTCTGTATAAGTTAACGCAATGGTGTCGTTTCCCTTGATAACCCCTTGACTATCCGTATCCAGATACAAATCTCCGAGTGCATGCAGCTTTTTTTCCGTTGTGAGCGGGTCCGGAGAAGAATAACGGAGACTGCGGCGCAAAATCGCCTTTACACGCATCAACAACTCTGCGTTGGAGAACGGTTTCACAATATAATCATCTGCGCCGACGGAAAATCCCATAACTTTATCGGATTCCCCCGAATAAGCGGTAAGAAAGATGATTGGTGTTTGTTGGCGGCGCCGAATTTCGGCTCCTGCCATGAAACCGGAAATTTTCGGCATATTTACGTCAAGAATATATAGATCGATTTCTTCATTTGCCAATGCAAGGGTTTCTTCGCCGTCTGCGGCACAAACAACATGATAATCTTCGCCGGAAAGCAAGAGATACAGCAATTCCCGAATTTCCCGTTCATCATCTGCAACGAGAATGCATTTTTTCCCTTCTTTCATACAATTTAAGACCTTCCTTTCTTTCGATTGAATTTTTCAAAAGTGAAAAAGTATATCACAAATATTATACTACTTTTTTTCAAAACTGCAATAGAAATCCAAAAAGAGCGTGAATATCTTCTTTTTTTGTATGATAAGCCCTTATTTCCGAATTTGATTGTTTGGAAACAATCAAAAATTGCAATCGACACCGTGTTTTGACATAATTTTCATAATAAATGTGTTATTCTTAAACGTAAAGGATAGCATTTATTGATTCCATAGGAATTTGCTCGAAATCCATTTCGCCGTTTTTGCATTGATTGAAGACGGGAAAAGCGAAGATAAGCGAGCAATCCGGTGGGCGTTGCTCACTTTTATTTGCTGAAAATGGAGGATTCAAAATGGAAGAAGCACTTCGTCTTTCTTACGGGGAAGATACTTTGATCGCCTGTTTGGGCGGAGAAATCGATCATCACCGCGCGGTTTCCGTTCGTTCACGGATTGATGAAGCCTTGTTTGAGCATTTGCCGAAAAAACTCGTGATTGATATCGGGCGCGTTGATTTTATGGATAGCTCAGGTCTCGGACTGATTATGGGGAGACTTGCAAAAGCAAAGGAGATCGGCGCAACGCTGGTTTTACAAAATCCGTCCGCAAGAGTTGTTCGGATGTTAAAAATGGCAGGGCTTGACCGTATGATCGAAACAACAAAAAATCATTGATTCAGAAAGGATGTTTAATATATGCCAAAAAAAGCTACCAATGAAATCCGTTGCACATTTTTGTCTAAATCCGAAAACGAAGCTTTGGCAAGAAGTATCATTTCGGGGTTTCTTTTGCCGTTAGACCCCACGGTGGATGAACTTGCAGATATTCGTTGTGCCATCAGTGAAGCGGTTACCAATTGCATTGTTCACGGTTATCGGGGGACGGAGGGAATGATCGTACTCGGCGCAAAATCCTTCGACGATCGCAGTGTCCGCATTACGGTCATTGACCGCGGCTGCGGGATCGAAGACGTTGCCAAGGCCAGAACACCGCTTTTTACAACTTGCCCGGATGAAGACCGTTGCGGCATGGGTTTTTCCATTATGGAAAGTTTTTCCGATAAGATGAGCGTTTCTTCCGCCCCGGGAAAAGGAACGCGTATTACGTTGACCAGAAAATTGGCTTCTCCTCTGAAAGGAAATACATAACTTCGGAAAAGACGTTTTGATGTTTCCTCCGTCGGTAACGAATTCCGAGGAAAGGAGCCCGTTGCGAAAATAAAAACGGATATAAAATCATGCCCGAACGTATGGAAATTGAAAAAAACACCGACAATTTAGAGTTGATTCGAGATGCCCAAGCGGGAGACAGAACCGCCATGGACAGACTGATTTCTCAGAATATGGGATTGGTCAAAAACGTTGCCAAACGTTTTATCGGCAGAAATGCGGAATACGAAGACCTTGTGCAGATTGGGACTATCGGAATGCTGAAAGCCGCAAAAAGCTTTGATTTGGAATTCGGCACAGCGTTTTCCACATATGCCGTACCGTTGATCATCGGAGAAATCCGGCGTTTTCTTCGAGATGACGGAATGATCAAAGTCAGCCGCGACCTGAGAAAAAAAGGAACCTTGATTATGAAAGCCAAGGAGGATTTTATCAAGCTTTACGGCAGGGAACCGAAACTTTCCGAACTTGCAGATACCTGCGGAATGAGCGCGGAAGAAATCGCTTACGCACTCGATGCCGTTTGTCCCATCTATTCTTTGCAGGAAACGCTTGGAAACGATGAGGATGGCGCTACGTTGGAGGCGCTTACGCCCGCCAATGAAAATATCATTGAAGAGATGACGGACAAGCTGGCGCTTGCGGAAGCCATATCCAAGCTTGACCAAAGAAGCAGGCAGATTATTCATCTGCGTTTTTACAAAGACCTCTCTCAACAGCAAACAGCCGAAATTCTCGGCATTACGCAAGTAAAGGTTTCCAGAGAGGAGAAGAAGATTTTTGAATTTTTACGAAAACAATTCTAATTGTTTTTCGCTTGAAAATGAATGCTCAACGAAGAAAAATTCCCACAATTCGAATAGCATTTACCGTATGGTATAATAAAAAAGCGGGCAACGCCCGCTGGAAATTGCTCGCCTATCGCTGTTTTTCTTGTATCCAAACAATGCAAACGGCGAGGTCGATTTTGCGCAATTTTCTATAGTATAAAAAGACTTGCCGAATTTTTGGCAAGTCTTTTTTGAAAAATTCAGGATTCTTTTCCGATTTCAAGAGACGGCTGGCGATACAATTGTTTTTCGAGGTTTCAGACAAACAAGATGGAATATACCGTTTCTTTCGATGTGCAACCCGTAAAAACAATCGAAAGCAATAAAATGAAACAGAATAAAAATCTTTTTGTTTTCATAACAATCATCATCAATAAACAAGTTCAATGGGTTCAAATTTTTCGATTTTGCCATCTTCTCCCATGGTGCCGATCATCATGCCACCGGAATGATAAACAACATAGCCATCTGCTCCCACGGAGTATTCCTGTCCTCTTATGAGAATCTTATCTTCACAAATGACAGCTTCTCTGTAATTAAAGTCAAATTCAAAGTTCGGATTATCATATATGAGCGCACATTCCGTGCCGTTATGCTTCACGCGGTAAAGTTTTCCTTCATTCGTGGTATATACATCTTGGTCCCCCCAATGAGATTTTCTCTTTCCCACAAGAGTCTTTTTATATGGATAAAAATATATATAATTTTCATCCGTAGCAACGATAGTATAGGATTTTTCTTCAAGCCCCAGCATTTCATTGGTAATGATTTTCGTTTCGCCTGTTTTCATGTCATATGCTTGAATTCCGATCGTTTTTCTGTTGTTATAATCTATCGGATTGTCATATGCATTATCAAAAAATACGCTTCTGTAAAATTGATTCGTTGTCGGCTGTTCTTCGATGGACTCTATCTCCTTTAATTCTAAATCTGCTTTGACCCAGATTCTGAGCTGCATATCTCTGCCGTAGAGTTCTCCA
>SVRL01000131.1 GCA_015064845.1 Oscillospiraceae bacterium
CATTCGTTTGTATGCTGACGGAAATTTCAGCAACTTTTTATGCGCTAAATTCTCATTTATCGTATTATTTTACGAAAAAGCAAATGCGTTGTTTTTCGGTTTTTAAATTCATCTTGACAAAATCCTTTGTGTGGGGTATGATAAAGATATCATATCAAAGGATGGAAAACAACATGGAACAAAAAAGATTTACAAAAAATGACGATACGTTCATTTGCAAAAATTGCGGTTTGGAGGTAAAACCGCTCGGATACAGCTCGCGCAATCACTGTCCGCGCTGTCTTTGCTCGCTTCACGTGGATATCAATCCGGGCGACCGCGCCAATCCTTGCAAGGGTATTTTGCGCCCGATCAAAGTAGAACCCGATCCCAAAAAAGGATATATCATCATTTCCCGCTGTGAAAAATGCGGAGAAATTCGCAGAAACCGCGCTGCCAATGAAGCAAAGGTGCAGCCCGATGATATCAATTTGCTCATCAAGCTGACTTCTTTTTGAGGGAATATACAGTTTTTCAAAAATAAAATACCGTTGCGTTGAAAAAATACAAAAAAACTCTTGACAAATTTTTGCTTTTGTGGTAAAATATTCGAGAATAAGGGAGTAATCAGCGCCTGTCGTAATAAGGTCAACAACAAGAAACCCTTGCGGATTCTGGCTTTATTTGAAATGATGAGACTTATCTGTTTTTTTCGACAGATAGGTCTTTTTGTTTTGCTTTGGGCATACTATTATGATTCCCCAAAATAAAAAATAGAAGGAGTTTTCTTATGAAAGAGTATTTGCAAAATTCTTCCGAAGTTTTAAGCGCGCTTTCTTCTTCCGAACAAGGTTTGAGCACAGATGAAGCGGCAAAACGTTTGGAACAAAACGGCAAAAACAAGCTTGCGGAAGGCAAAAAAGAATCTATGCTGCACCGTTTCTTCAAGCAGTTTGCCGAACCGATGACCGTCATTCTTTTGGTTGCCGCTTTGATTTCCGGTATCGTTTCCATTGTGGAACAGCATTTCCCCGAAGACGTTATCATCATCATGGCAGTTGTTATCATCAACGCAATTCTCGGCGTTGTTCAGGAAAGCAAGGCAGAAAAAGCCATTGAAGCTTTGCAGGAAATTGCAAAAGCAACATCCAAGGTTATCCGCAACGGACATCAGATCAGCATTCCCAGCGAAGAGCTCGTCGTTGGCGATATCATCGTTTTGGAAGCAGGCGATGCCGTTCCCGCCGATGCCAGAATCATTGAATGCGCAAGCATGAAAATTGAAGAAGCCGCTTTGACGGGTGAATCCGTTCCCGTTACCAAGCAGGAAGAAATCTTGAATGCGGATAAAAACGGCGACGTTGCGCTCGGCGACCGTAAAAATATGGTTTTCATGGGCAGTACCGTTGTTTACGGACGCGGTAAAGCAGTTGTTACCGCTACCGGTATGGCTACCGAAATGGGTAAGATCGCAGACGCGCTCACGCAGGCTCAGGAAGGCAAAACGCCTTTACAGATGAAGCTTTCTCAGCTCAGTAAGATTCTCACATATCTCGTTATCGGCATTTGCGTCGTGATTTTCGGCGTTCGTATGGTTCAGTCCGGTATGGGCGGTTCCATTGAGGGCAAAGATATTCTCGATACCTTTATGATTGCCATTTCTCTTGCCGTTGCCGCAATTCCCGAAGGTCTTGCAACCGTTGTTACCATCGTTCTTTCCATCGGTGTTACCAATATGTCCAAGCGTAACGCCATCATCCGTAAGCTGACCGCCGTAGAAACTCTCGGCTGTACGCAGATCATCTGCTCCGATAAAACGGGTACGCTGACACAAAATAAAATGACCGTCGTTGACTTTTTCGGCTCCGACGAAAAGTTCCTTGCAAACGCGATGTCCCTTTGCTCCGACGCGGAATTTGACGAAAATGAAAATACTGCTGTCGGCGAACCGACCGAATGTGCGCTCGTAAACTACGCGCAGAAGCTTGAACTTCCCAAGAATGAACAGAAAGAGCTTTTTGTCCGCGTGGGGGAAGTTCCCTTCGATTCCATGCGTAAAATGATGACCACCGTTCACGAATACGGCGACGGCGCTCTCGTTCAGTTCACAAAGGGCGCACCCGATGAAATTCTCAAACGCTGTGATTTTGTGCTCGTTGAAGGTGAGTTCATTCCCCTGACCGATGAAATCAGAAAAGGAATTCTGGAAGCAAACAAAGCAATGGCAGACAAAGCGCTCCGCGTGCTTGCCGCTTCCATGAAAAAATTGGATTCTCTCCCCGCCGTTTATACTTCCGAGGCTTTGGAAAACGAACTTTGCTTCGTTGGTCTTGTTGGTATGATCGACCCCGTTCGTCCCGAAGTAAAACCTGCGATTGACGAATGCCGCAGCGCAGGTATCCGCCCGATTATGATTACGGGTGACCACAAGGATACTGCCGTTGCCATTGCGCTTCAGCTTGGTATCATTGAAAATGCCGATCAGGCGATCACAGGTGCGGAACTCAATGAAATTTCCGATGAAGAATTTGAAAATGCCGTTGAAAACTATTCCGTTTACGCGCGTGTTCAGCCCGAACACAAAACGAGAATCGTCAACGCTTGGCGTAAAAAAGGTAAAGTTACCGCAATGACAGGCGACGGTGTTAACGACGCTCCTTCCATCAAAAACGCCGATATCGGTGTCGGTATGGGTATTACGGGTACGGACGTTACCAAAAACGTTGCCGATATGATTCTTGCCGACGATAACTTTGCAACCATCGTTTCCGCTGTCGGCGAAGGCAGAAGAATTTACGATAACATCCGTAAAGCCATTCAGTTCCTTCTTGCTTCCAACCTTTCCGAAGTACTTGCCATTTTCTGCGCAACGCTGATGGGCTTTACCATCTTCCAGCCCGTTCACTTGCTCTGGATCAACCTCATTACCGACTGTTTCCCCGCGCTTTCTTTGGGTATGGAAAAGCCCGAAAGCAACATTATGAACCGTAAACCCCGTGATTCCAAGGAAGGTATCTTCTCGGGCGGTCTCGGTTTTGCCGTAATTTATCAGGGTATTCTCGTTACCGCGATCACTTTGCTTTCCTATTTCGTCGGCAGATATTATCTTGCTCCCGAATTCCATGCAGAAGCGATTGCAAACGGTCTTTACAGCGCGGAAATGCTCGGTAGTTCCATGGCGTTCCTTACGCTTTCCATGGCGGAAATTTTCCACTCTTTCAATATGCGTTCTCTCCACGGTTCTATTTTCACAATGAAGACACAAAACGTATGGCTTTGGGGCGCAGGCTTGCTCTCCTTCCTGATGACCACCGTTGTTATCGAAGTACCTTTCCTTGCGGACGCATTCAGCCTTGCTCATCTCAATCTCAGAGAATACGCGATTGCAATGGTAATTGCGATTTCCATCATTCCCGTCGTTGAGATCATCAAGATTTTCTCCCGCATGATTGACAGGAAAAAAGACAGATAAGCGACAATTTGAACGATTTTCTATTATAAAAAGAGCCTTTGCGATTTTCGTGAAGGCTCGTTTTTTTGGCGCGGAATTGGTAAGATAAACGGGAAATTAGCGCATAAAAAGTTGCTGAAATTTCCGTCAGCATACAAACGAATG
>SVRL01000132.1 GCA_015064845.1 Oscillospiraceae bacterium
CCTTCCCCATACTTTGAAGATATACAGATTTTTTATGAAAGCGGAGGGGAAGGGCTGAAGGCTCAAAATTAGAATAGATTAAAAAACAAAAACTTTGTAATTTACGCGCCGCGAGCCCTTCCCCTGCTCCACAATAAAAAATTTGATAAGACTTCAATGATGGGGAAGGTGGATTGCCGTTAGGCAAGACGGATGAGGCTTATTCGCATAAATTCCCATTTATTTTATCATCGAACTCGCGTTATTCAGATAAAAACAAAACTTGGACAGGTGAGCACACCGATTCAAAAATCGGTAATCAGCGGTGATACGCCGTTTTTTTATACTATAGGAAATTGCTCAAAAACAGCCTCGCCGTTTGCATTGTTTAGATATAAATAAAACTTGGATAGGCGAGCAACCATCAGCGGCGATTCGCCGCTTTTTTGTGTTTCGTTTTTATCAACAAAAAAATAAAAATACTTTCTGGTAAAATGACGAATGGAAAGTTTAGCTCTCTTTGTTGACAAATATGGATAATTTTGATATAATATCTTTTGTATTAGTATTCCAAATGCGTTTGTAAGGGGAAAAAAGATTTGTGCTCCGTTTTCAGAGAGTGTTCGTTCGGTGCGAGAACATGACGGCAACAAAAGATAACTCCTCCCCCCAGCAGTTCCGTTGAAAGCCTTTTGCCTGTAAACGGAAACGGATTTCTCCCGTTACAGAGAAGCCGTGTTAAAAAACGACACGGGCAAAGCGGATAACTTTACGTTATCAAAAAGAGTGGTACCGCGTGTTTTTCCCGAAACGACGTCTCTTTTGCAGGAGGATGCTTTCTCCGCAAAAGGGCTTTTTCTTTTTGGCAGAGAAAAAACCGGTCTATAAAACCGTTTGTTTTAACGCGGGTTCGATAGAAAGATAAATGATTGTTTATGTAACCTCTTCCGTCGGCTACGCCGCCACCTTCCCCAAAGGGCAATATCATTTAGTTAACAATTTCTCTCCTTCCGTCTCGCGTCGCGAGCCACCTCCCTCGTCAGAGGGAGGCAAAAAGTGGCTCCCTCTGACGAGGGAGCTGTCAGCATAGCTGACTGAGGGAGAGACACCGCTCACAACTATTACACCCGTAAATTCCCGTTTATCTTACTATCGAACTTACGTTATTTCAAAAAATATACGATATCGAAATACTTTTGGAAAGGAAAAAGATATATGAACGGATATCAGAAATATACAAAACAGTTTTTCCCCGTGGAAACTTCTGCGGATTGGATGAAAAAAACATATCTTGATAAAGCGCCGATCTGGTGCAGTGTGGACTTGCGCGACGGCAATCAGGCACTCATTATTCCCATGAGTCTGGAAGAAAAATTGGAATTCTTTAAGCTTCTCGTAAAGGTCGGCTTCAAGGAAATTGAAATCGGTTTCCCTGCGGCAAGCGAAACGGAATATGAATTTTGCAGAACGCTCATTGAAAACGATATGATTCCCGATGACGTTACCATTCAGGTTCTCACACAGTCCAGAGAACATATCATTGCCAAAACTTTTGAAGCGCTTCGCGGCGCGAAAAATGCGGTCGTTCATCTTTATAACTCCACTTCCGTGGCGCAGAGAGAACAGGTTTTCAAAAAATCCAAGGAAGAAATCATTGAAATTGCAAAATTCGGCGCAAATCTTTGCAAGGAATACAGAGAAAAAACCGAAGGACATTTCATTTTCGAATATTCTCCCGAAAGCTTTACGGGTACGGAGCCCGAATTTGCCGCAGAAATTTGTAATGAGGTCATTGATATCTGGGAACCTACGCCCGACAATAAGGTGATCATCAATCTGCCCGTTACCGTTTCTCATTCCATGCCTCACGTTTACGCAAATCAGATCGAATATATGTGCAAACATTTGCACAACAGAGAAAATCTCGTCATTTCTCTCCATCCCCACAATGACCGCGGCTGCGCTGTTGCAGACAGTGAAATGGGACTTTTGGCAGGCGGCGACAGAATCGAAGGTACGCTTTTCGGTAACGGCGAACGTACGGGCAACGTGGATATTATTACGCTTGCGCTCAATATGTATTCTCAGGGTGTGGATCCCGAGCTGGATTTTTCCAATCTTCCCGAAATTTGCGCGACTTATGAAAAAGTAACCCGTATGCACGTTTATGAACGTCAGCCTTACAGCGGTGCGCTCGTTTTTGCGGCATTCAGCGGTTCTCATCAGGACGCAATCGCAAAGGGTATGCATTACAGAGAAGCCAAAGGCGGCGGTATCTGGAACGTGCCGTATCTTCCCATTGACCCCACCGACCTCGGCAGAGTTTACGAAGCAGACGTCATTCGTATCAATTCCCAGTCGGGTAAGGGCGGTATCGGTTATTTGCTGGAAACCAAATATTCTCTCATTCTTCCTCCCAAAATGCGCGAGGTTTTCGGTTATCACGTCAAGAGTATTTCCGACCATGCGCACAAAGAACTTTCCCCCGCGGAAGTTTATGAGATCTTTATGGATAATTACGTCAATCTCAAAAACAAGCTCAACGTCAAAGAAGTGCATTTCCGCAAAGAAAACGGCGTAACCAATGCGGAAGTGATCATGGTTTGGAAAGGTAAGGAACATACCGTCAGCGCGATCGGTAACGGTAGCTTGGACGCGGTTTCGGGCGCGATTACTTCCGTCATCGGCAAATGTTATATGATCGACAGCTATTCCGAGCATGCGCTTGAGGACGGTTCCACTTCCCGCGCCGTTTCTTACGTTTCCATTAAAAACGGCAACGGTACTTCCTGGGGCGCAGGTATTGACAGCGATATCGTAATTTCTTCTGTTAAGGCGCTTGTCAGTGCAATCAACAGAATGCTTTAAGAAAGCCTCCACGAAACTTTGACGGCTTTCCGTCATGATTCAACTTTTTTCTTGAATTTGACCTCCTTGACTCGTCAAGGAGGAAAAAAAGTTACAAAAAAGAAGCAAACCAACGTGCCGTTGGATTGCGGTGCGCGAGGGGACTGTATCACGCAAAGCCCGATGAAGCTCCGCTTCCGATTTTACAAATCGTCGCTGCGTTCATACGGTTCTTTGTGGGAAGCGCGTTCTTATCGAAGCTTTTTCGCGCTCCGATTCTCGACTGAATTTGAACGGTCGCACGCCCGCGCTTTTTCGAAAAATAAAATTTTCCGTCAAGCCGTTCCGTTCGCGCCGGGATGAGCAAGACCGTTCACGCAAAAAGTCAGATAAAACTCCCAAAGATTTACTTGTAAAAATAGCGGAAATCTTTCTTAATTCGAGCGAGTGAGTGAGAATTAAGAATACCGCGTTAAGTTTTTACGAGTAAATCCGCAAAATTTTGCTCGTAGTAAAATTTTGTGCGCGGAAAGCGCAAAGTCTGCACAGGCGATCAAACCGCCGAGGTTTGTTTGCTTCTTTTTGAAACTTTTTCTTTCAAATAAAGAAAAAGTTTATGAAAAAACAAAATTTAGGATATTACTTCCGTAGAAAATAAAACAAAAAATAAAGGAGAATCCTCTCATGTCTATGACAATGACACAAAAAATTCTCGCGGCGCATGCGGGT
>SVRL01000033.1 GCA_015064845.1 Oscillospiraceae bacterium
GGCGGTGAGAGTCCGCTACAGACTTGGCAGTAGGAACTGTTAGCCAAGGACAAGGGTGTCTGCCGTGAGGTGGAATCTGAAGGAAGTCCACGGCAAAGCCTCGGTCTGACGAATAGAAACTGCATATCCCCCAAATGCCTTGTGAAACATATTATTTTACTTTTGTTATTGGAACGCGTCCTCGCAATTATGAGCATTTGGATTTTGAATTGCACTCCTTCAATGAGATCATACCTGCTGAAGGATCAAGAGCATTTGCAGTGGCAACGGCGCTTATATTGCTTGTCTTTGTGGTATTGTTTGAACACCGGCTGAAAGAGCATAGACGAAAGATTGAAAGAAATACGGCGAAAACGCCTCCGTCAAAGGCATTTAAGGAAATTGAATGGTACAGTCCGTTATATTTTTCGCTTGTTGACATTTCCGTTCGCCAAAACAACAAAAAACATAAATTCTGGTACAAGATAGAACAGCTTGAACAAATCAAGGACTTGGTAAAATCCGCATCCGAAAACGCTGAATTAAAACTTGAAACAAAGGGAAATAGACTTGTTTCATTTACTGTTACAGACACGCTGAATAATAGTGTAAGGTTTAAGGGATTGTTTACTTAAAAGGGGGCAAATTTGTTGTGGCAACTCATGATAATAGGTCAAAAATACGGCCCTTTTTTCTTGCCATTTTCTTTCGTTTTTCTTCATCGGGCTACGAGTTCGCCATTGACTTTTCTCGACCACACCTCACGGTGTGAAACTTGTAAGTCGCTTTCGAGTTGGTCGGCAACTATATCCCAACGGACTTTTACCTCGGAGCATTGATATTTCCATCATACAAAAATTACCTTGCAAACGCGTAAAATTTGCAAGGTGATTTTTCGAATTTATTTTTCAACGGCGGTATTTTTTCATATTACGCAAATGCGCGCGGTTCATTTTCCATTTGTGCTTTTGTGTGGATTGAATTGCGCGGTAAAGCGTCTTGATGTCCTTAGAGCGGAGCGCTTTTTTCTTGAAAGAATCCAGATAATATCCCAATTCACTCAAACTGAACACAACGTCGGAATCAATTTTTTTCACGGTACTGCCGACAAACACGATTACGGAATAATACGGATATTTCTTGCCAAACATTTCTTTCAAATGCTTGATGTGGCTTTCATTCTGTTTGATCGGATTATAAAAAGTAAAGGATTTATTTTTCAAATACTGTTTCCAATAATTTTTTCCTTCCGTGCCGTAAACAACGCCTTTATAATTTTTCGTTTCGATCACAAAAACGCCGTACTCATTGATCAAAATATGATCGATTTGCGTGGTGTTGCCATATTCCACTTCCAGAATTACGTTATTCAAAATTTTCTTTTTACGTGATTTCGTTGTTTTCAAAAATTTTTTTACCTTCGCTTCGCCTTGTTTACCAAGTCTCTTCGCGGTAACGTCATGCGAATGATAATGAAAATTCCAAATCAAAATCAAAAAAGCCACGCATAAAATACTCAGCAGAAATAAAGCATTTTCTTCGCCTCCAAGTTTGTTGCAAAAGGTTTTCCATATCTGTATGCAAGAAAATACGGCTTCTTTGATCTTCTTATCCATAAAAACACCCCCTTTCTTTTTCAAGCATATTCATAATAAAAATAAATGATTTATATATTTTACCTGAAAATACCAAAAAATACAATCTTCCGCTCAAAAACCTTTCATATTTTTTCACATTATTTTGAGTAAGGAAAAAGAAAAATCCCCCACTGTCGAAACAGCAGGGGAAGGGGGATTAAAAAGCGATATTAGTCTTTTTTGTAACCAATGTTCTTTTCTTTAGTGGGATCAAAGAAAAGGTTGCAGATAGAAGCGACGAGAGGATAAATACCGAGTGTAAGATAAGTGAAGATGAAGTATGCCCAGCTTCTGGAGGTATAACCTTCAGGCTTCAAGGATGTATGGTTGATGATGATGCTACCGATCCAACCGAGCAAAAGTGTTAACAAGAAACGAACGAGTTTGGTGTTGTCAATGGTGTTTTTGTTTTCCATGATGAAAAGCCTCCTTTCCTGTAATTGATGAAATCATTATAACATAAAATAAAGCCAAGGTCAATAGTTTTGTTCAAGAAAGCCAAAAAATCTCACATCAAATGAGAAAAAGAACCAAAAACTATTTCAAATTTAGTCAAAATTAACAATAATTTTTGTCAAATTTTGGGTTATATTTGAATCAAGTTAAATACATTGCTCTCAACTGCAAAATTTCGCCATCGGAAAGCCCAATACCGTCACGCAAAAAGCCATCCGTTCCGCCGTAAACACGATCGATCTCATCAAAGGCGGCTTCCATGAAAAACGGTCTGGCAGAAAGAAGAAGATCCAAAGAATGTGCCGCATGAACGCTGAATTTCACAAGGCAAACACCGATAAAGATCCAAAAGTTCACAAACGCGCAGGAACGGTTCGTGCGCATATAATCGCGCATAATTTCCTTACGTTCTACGCCGAGCGCCATCAAAAGGGAGGCCGCGGCAATTCCCGTTCTGTCTTTTCCCTGCGTGCAGTGCCATAAAACCCCGTTTCCCCGATTTTCAAGCAACAAACGGATAAAATTACGAAACGCTTCGAGAGATTCTTTTTGCGTTACCATCAAACGATAAATATCGGAAAGATGTTTTTTAGCACCGCCCTCTTTTGCCATAATGCTTTCCAAGACAGCCACGCGGTTATATTTATTGATGGAAGGATTTTGCTTATCATTCAACGGCGGCAAATGGATATATCGAACGCCATCGGCAAGCACATCCTGTTTTTCGGCAAGCTCGGAAGGACTGCGCAGATCCACAACGGTTTCAATGCCCTTACGATCGCGCAAAAATTCTGCCTTTTCTTCTGAAATTTTGCAAAGATGTCCGCTTCGGTATAACAAACCGTGGCGTATTTTTTTGCCGTCTACCGTGGGAATGCCACCCAAATCACGAAAATTTTTTAATCTTTTTGACATAATTTTCTCCCATGTTTGCTATAGATTTATATTTATTATAACACGTTTGCAGAATAAAATCAAGAGTGGAGAAAAAAACCTTGCGGCAAGTTGCTACTCCCATAACGGATTGCGAAGCAATCTGTATTTACTTTATTCTGTCCACGGGTGTTCTGTGAAAATGGCATAAATTTACAAACCAAAAATGACAAAAATAGACAAAAACCTATTGACAACAGTACGATTTAGGACTATAATGGGTGTAAAGAGTACGAAAAAGGACTCTTGGGAGGTAAAAATGAATTTAAACCATAAAGAACAGGTGGAATCGATCAATCGGAAGATCAAAGAGTTTGTCGGCATTTATCGCGAAGCAGTCAAGCATTTGAATATATCCGAAAGCGAATTCTGGATTTGGTATACGCTCGTTGCCATTGAAGGCGAGCATACTCAGCAGGATATCTGCGCGATGTGGTCGCTTCCCAAGCAAACCGTCAACACCGTCATCACACATATGCGGCTGAAAAAATATGCGTATTTGGAAAACGTTCCTGGAACAAGAAATCGCAAAATCGTCCGTTTGACAGACGAAGGGAAAAAACGCGGCGAAGCCATGATTTCACCCATTTCTCTTGCTGAAGAAAAAGCCTTTGAAAAAATATCCTATGAGGAATTGGCGCATGTGGCAAACGTTTTCGGAAGATATATTGAAATCGTTCGCAGAGAATTGAATACAACCGCAATATAATAAAAATGAAATATAATATGATTATTAAAAATATACTTTATTGCGCGCAAGGCGCGCTTGTGGGAATCGGCGCCATTTTGCCCGGTGTCAGCGGCGGTGTGCTTTGCGTTTCTTTCGGTATTTACGAGCCGATGATGGAATTTTTAACGCACCCGATTTCGGCATGGAAGAAAAACAGTAAAATCTTTATTCCCTTTGCCATCGGTTGGGTTTTGGGATTTCTTTTGCTTGCAAAAGCCTTGGAACTTCTTTTTTCTGCCGCCGCGCCCATTGCTCTTATGCTTTTCCTGGGGTTGATTTGCGGAACATTGCCCGACCTTTTCAAAAGCTCTGAAAAAAATGATTCCCAAAAAAGCTGGACGTCTTTTATCTTATCCTTAGCACTTGCCTATCTCTTTTTTCATCTTTTGGAAAACGGCGAAACCGTAACCATTGCTCCATCTTTCGGCAGTTATCTTTTTTGCGGATTTTTGTGGGGACTGAGCATGATCATTCCGGGATTTACCTCATCTTCCGTTTTAATCTGCCTCGGGCTTTACGAACCGATCACAGCAGGCATGGCTGCGCTGGATTTTTCGATTCTTTTACCCATGCTTCTCGGAATCATTGTTACAGCGTTTGCTTTTGCAAGGCTGATTCACGGGCTTTTCCAAAAGCATTACACCGTAACCTTGCGCATTGTTCTCGGTTTTGTAACGGCTTCATCCTTAAAAATCATTCCTTCGTCTTTTAATGATCCTTTGAGTTTTACCATCGCTTTGATCTGCTTTGCGGGCGGTTTCTCCGCAGCAAGAGGAATGGATTTGATAAAAGACAAACAGGAAAATAAATAATTCATTATAAGAAAGGAATCTGAAATGAAATTTATCGGATTTTATGACTATACTGTAATTCTTACTTATCTCAGTTTGGTTTCGAGTGCGCTCGGCATCAAATTTGCATATCAAGGAAAACCCGGCACGGCAATCTGCTGTCTTTTAATTTCGGGGATTTGCGATATGTTCGACGGTGTTGTTGCCCGCACTAAAAAGAACCGTACGGCAGACGAAAAAAACTTCGGCATTCAGCTTGATTCTCTTTGCGACGTCGTTTGCTTCGGTGTCTTCCCTGCGGTTTTCCTCTATTTCAGCGGAGTGAATAGCGCCGTCGGCGTTGCTATGTTGATTTTTTATATACTCTGCGCCGTTATCCGTCTTGCTTTCTTTAACGTCTTGGAAATCAAACGCCAAATGCATGAAAGCGGTTGCGCAAAAGGTTATCACGGTCTGCCCGTTACAAGCGCGGCAATCATTTACCCCTTCTTCTATCTCGTCGGCTTACTTGCGCCTGAAAACATCATGACCGCCATCTACTATGTTTTGCCAATTCTGATGGGCTTGCTTTTCATCGCGGATTTCCACGTTCCCAAGCTTGACGTTGCAAAAGTTTTACATAAGCTTGCGCCGAAGAAAGACGAAGCAAACAGAAAAGAAATTTAATCTATTACGATAGGGCTGAACGCACAACAAGTTCAGCCCTATATTCTTATACAATAAGGAATTATTTAAAATCGACTTCGCCGTTTGAATTGTTTCGATACAAGCGAAACCATAGGAAATTGCCCAAAATGGACCTTGCCGTTTTGCATTGTTTGGATATAAGCAAAACTCGGATAGGCGAGCAACCTCCAGTGGGCGTTGCCCACTTTTTTAAGTCTGCGAATTTAGGGTTGAATCATTTGAATTTTTATGATATAATATATAAAAAGGGGGCAGAAGCAATGGACCGTTTTGATAACATACATTTTAAAGGCAAATTCCGCGACTATCAGCAACGTGTTCTTGATAACGCGAATCAGTATCTCAAGGATGGAAAAATGAATATTGTTGCAGCGCCCGGTAGTGGAAAAACCGTCCTTGGTCTTGAATTGATTCGTCGATTGGCTTCGCCTTGTATCGTTTTATCGCCAACAACTGCAATTCGCCAGCAGTGGGGAGAACGATTAAAGGAATTGTTTCTGGATAATGCGGAAGATTTTTCGTTGCTCTTTTCGAATGATCTGCATCACATCAAACTTATCAATTCGATAACGTATCAAGCCCTATACACTGCGGTAGATCAGATATCTGCAACCGAAGATGAAGACGTTGACTGCTCTGATGTGGATATCTTTGCTGCTATGAGAGAATTCGGAATAAAAACCGTATGTCTTGATGAAGCGCATCATCTCAAAAACGAGTGGCAAAAAGCACTTGAAAAGTTTATTTCCGCGCTCGATAAAGATATAAAAATCATTTCTCTTACGGCTACGCCTCCATATGATTCGGAAGGCTCGGAATGGAACAGATATATGAATATCTGCGGAGAAATCGACGAAGAAATTTTCGTTCCCGAACTTGTCGGGCAAAACACTTTGTGTCCGCATCAGGACTACATATATTTCAATTATCCGACGGGAGCGGAAACAGAAAGCTTTCGCACCCAAAAGAAACAGGCCTTGCTTGCTGTGGAGGCTCTCGGAAAACTTGATCTGTTTGCTCAGGTCTGTCGAGCCTTAAATACAGAAAAGAACTACGATATACTGTTTTCAGACGCCAAGCAATATATAGCGCTTATAACGTTGCTTCGATATTATGGTTTTGAAATTGATAAAAAATTGATTCGTGAGCTGACTGCCAAAAGAGGACTTCCCCCATTTCGGATGCAGTATGCCGAAACGGCAATCGGCTTTCTTCTTAGCGGAGAATTCATTACCGAAGAACAGAAAGCAGAGATCGTTTCTGTTTTGAAGAATCATTCTGTTTATGAAAAGAAAAAGGTTACGCTTGATCTGAATGAACGCTTGAAAAGAACTCTGATCTCCTCGGTAGGAAAGCTTGAGAGTATAAAGCGTATCGCTACGAATGAAGTTTTAACCATGGGTAAGAGACTTCGCATGCTCGTTTTAACCGATTATATCAAGAAAGAGAATCTCGTCGGAATTGCATCTGCCAGGGAATTCCATTCGGTGAGTATCGTCAGCATTTTTGAAACGCTGCGCCGTGCAAATTTAAATGCAAACATCGGAGTTCTTTCGGGGTCTCTTATCATCCTCCCAAAGTCAATGGATCTTTCAGATATTAAACACAAAAAAGAGGAAATTGCGGATACGGATTACTGCACGGTTGAATTTGCGGGCGCGCTCCATCGGGGCGTTGATTACGTTGGAAAGTTATTCGAGAAAGGAAAAATTCAAATACTGATCGGAACAAAGTCGCTTCTCGGAGAAGGATGGGATTCCCCTTGTATTAACTCGCTTATTTTAGCGAGCTTTGTGGGCAGTTTTGTTTTGTCCAACCAAATGCGCGGACGTGCGATTCGTATTGATAAAAACGATCCCGAAAAATCGGCAAATATATGGCATCTTGTAACGGTTGAGCCGGAATATTTGTTCAAAGATAAAGCCACCGAAAGGATTTCTGCATACCTAAAAGAGGATTACAAAGAACTCCGGTCGTATGACTATGATATTTTAAAACGCCGTTTCGATTCCTTTATGGGTCCCAACTATACGACGGGAACGATTGAAAGCGGAATAGAGCGAATCACTTTGATTCAGCCGCCTTATGATAAAAACGGCATAGAACAGATGAACGCGGAAATGCTGAAACTGTCCGCCGACCGTGTTGAAGTAAAAAACAAGTGGCGCGGAGAAGTGGCAGACGGAAACTTTGCGGTTGGTATAGAAACTGAAATTCCAAAAGAAGCAAGAGTTCCTGTGTTTACATTTTGGAATTTCGCCTTGAATTCAATTATTGTTGCGACAGAAATATCATTACTGCAGCCGCTAATGAGGTTGATGGTAAATAATAATCTTCCTTTGTCTTTGGGAACTCTTGCGGTGATGATCGGATTGTTCGTTGTTTTGTACCACGGCGTAAAGAAGATGGTGTTACACTCCAATCCTGCCCACTCCATAAAAACATTGGGTGTTGCCGTTTACAAAACATTGTGCGAATGTGACCTGATATCACCCGCTGCAAAGGTGGAAACTACCGCTCATAAACAACTGTATTTTGTTGCTTTACATTTGAGAAATGCGTCGATTCACGATCAGAATATTTTCAATACGGCAATGACAGAAATGCTTTCGCCGATTGAAAACCCACGTTACATCTTGATTGCAAAAACGAAATTCAAGCGTTACAACTATGAGCTTTCTTTTGCTTGTCCCTCAATCATCGGCAAAAAGAAAGAATACGTAGCGGTATTGGCAGAAAAGTTAAAAGCTACTACCGGCAACTTCGAGCCTGTTTATACCCACCGCGAAGATGGCAGAAAGTTGATCCTGAAATGCAGAAAGCGTTCTTATATTACTTTTAATGAAAAAGCAATGGGAAAGAAATATAAGGTTTCCCATTGGGATTAAGTTTTGTATTTGTGGGGATAAAAATAACGACTCGGTGATTTTATGCCCATGCATTGATTTTATATGATAAAGAAAGGCGGTGGACCCATGAAAAAATTACGATTGCCATTGTGTTTTATCATTATTTTGGGCACTGTTTTATGTGCATCTGCTTGCTCGTTGCATAAGCTTGGCTCAAACAAGGTACATTTTCAATATTTTTGGTGGGAAGATGATCACGCCTATCATATAAAAGGAACGAATGTAGAAGGCAAACTGCTGAAAGATCCCGAAGATATGATTGATGTCGTCATTCCTACCGAATACAGAGGGCATCCTGTGACAGTCATCGGCTGGGATTCATTCCGCGGTTGCCAGATATTACGAAGTGTTACGATTCCCGAAGGGATAACGGGAATTGATTCTTTTACATTTTTTGATTGCAATCATCTTGAAAATGTTCACTTGCCCAAAAGCATGGAAAACTTTTGGGGCGGTTGCTTTGCAAGTTGTAATTCTCTCAAGGCGGTTACGGTTGATCCCGATAATCCGTGGTTTTGCTCTGTTGATGGCGTTGTTTATACCAAAGATCAGAAGGAGCTTGTTTTTTATCCGCCCGGCAAATCTGATGAAGAATTTGTTATTCCCGAAGGCTGTTCAATGATTGGCAGATATGCGTTTGCCTATTGCGAAAATTTGAAACGAATCCTTGTTCCAAGTACGGTAACCGACATTTCCTACGAATCCATCCTTTTTTGTAAAGGCTTGGAAGGAGTAACGGTGGATGAAAGCAACCAAACCTTTGCTTCTGTTGACGGTAATCTCTATAGTAAGGACGGAAAGAAATTTTTGCGTTTGTGTGTTTCGACAGATCACACGAGCATAACGATTCCGGAAGGCGTTGTTGAAATTGATGACTATGCCGTTTATGCTTGTCATCAACTGACGGATATAAAGCTTCCGGCATCACTTGCTTCTATAGGAGAATTTTCGTTTTTGGATTGTGATAATCTAACCAATATTACGATTCCCGAAAATGTAACTTTTATTGGAAACAATGCTTTTTTAAGATGTGATAAAATGTCTGCCGTTGTTTTTGAGCGAACATCGGGATGGAGCGTCATGTCTCAAGGCGGCAAATTTACACCGCCGACGAAATTGAATCTATCTCAGCTTGATTCTCCGACGATGGCGGCTGAATCTCTTTCGGAAACCTATGTCGCTTGGGAATGGCATAGAGAGATATAAAAAGGGAGGTTTTTCATGATGAAAGAACCTTATTATATGGCTTACGAGAAGCGTTATCAAGCAGTTTTTTCCGCAGGCGCGGAACGTTGGGGACATTCTCCCGAGGATGAGGTGCTGTATCATACGTTGAAATCGTGGGTAGAAGAAAACAACCTGCAAGGAAAATCCATCATTGAATATGCTTGCGGAGAGGGTGCCTGCGGGGTTATATTGTCTGAACTCGGATGTGTTTATCACGGTGTGGATATTTCTCCGTCTGCCATTGCAAAAAGCAAGGAGTTATTGAAAAAATATCCGAATGCCACGGTTGAAGTTCTCGATATAGTTAAAGAAACCGTAAAAGGAAAATACGATGCTGCTCTTGACTGTATGGGATTTCATATGTTAATTACGGATAACGACAGAAATTGTTATTTGAAAAATGCATATGATGCACTCAAAGAGAATGCGCCAATGCTTTTTTTCAGAGAATCCTACCGTACAAACGGAACGTATCGGGGTGTTGTTCATACTGCCATGGAATGGGAAAAGATCACGGGAGAAGACTATAAAACACCGCAATTACGTCAAGTCAGAAATTCTGCCGACGGCAGCACAGTAAATGTGTTGATTCCTCTTGTTCCTGCGAGGGCGAAAGATCAAAACGGATACAGGGAAGAATTTGAAAACATTGGGTTTCGCGTGGAAAAATTGATTGAAATGGATGTTTCTACCGCGATCCCACACTCTGCAAGTATATATGTCAGAAAGTAATATCATAAGTTTTTAGCTTCGGTTTGTTGGAAAAATATTATACAGGCAAAAAGTAAGCCGACTTTATCGCACCAAAGTGGTGAAATAAGGTCGGCTTTTTGAATTATGACAGGTCGTTTGAAATTTATTCTTTTAAATTACCTTTTTGTATATTTTCTTGAATGATATTATCAATAACATCAAACAATTTTTCAGAACCTAATTTGGTTTTACTTTGCCGTTTATAAATCTGAGCAGACTTTATATGATGTTCCTTCCAATCGTTCCCATTGTTGCTGTTGTTTAGAATCAGCGGTTGAAGATTGTCCATGACGTGCGCAAATCTTGATTCGGCGGTTTCATATGCTTCAAACTCATCAAATAAAGAAATAAGCTCATTTGCTTGTTCTGTAGGTAAAATTGAAAATATTCTTTGTTTTGCGGCATCTTCCCGGTTTTTTTGTGTTTTTAAGCCTTCTTCGTCATAAGCATATGTATCGCCGGCATCAATTTCAACGATATCATGAATCAAACACATCATCATGACTTTTGCAATATCGACTTGTTCATTGGCATATTCGCGAAACAGATAAGCCATAACTGCTATATGCCATGAATGTTCAGCATCGTTTTCAAGTCTTCCGTGTCCGGATAAATGCGTTTGCCGAAATACATTTTTCACTTTGTCAATTTCTAAAGAAAAGGCCAACTGTTTTTCTATGCGTTTTTCCATTCAATCATCCTCCTTAAATTCAAATTATGGTATGAAAAAACAAATATAAAGCTGAAAATTACGCGACATAAATCAAGACGGCTTTTTGCTATCCGATCATAGAAGCGTTTGTTCTCCAGACATGCGCTTGTTTTAATAATTTTTCAATCAATTCTTGTTTGCCTGCTGTATAAAATTCTCTGTGATCGGCAAATTCCGATGCTAATTTTTTCTTTAACGTTTCATATTGCTTTGCATATTCGGGAAAAGCATTCAGATAATCTCTGAAATTTACGTAATGATTCCAAGCAACACTGTTCCGTTCAACGACATGAATATGATGTGTTCGGAAATCTCTTTCAAAATCGCCGATGACAAACAATAACTGTTCTTTCACGTCTTCTTTTCGGAAGATAATACCGTTTTCCGCCAATACGTCCATATACGGTTTGATATCATTCAAATGACCGACGGCGACCGCGATGTCAATAATCGGTTTCGCATATATATGTTGGATGGCAGTACTGCCGACGTGTTGAATATCAATCGCAACGTCGCCTAAAATTTCCTTTAACAGATGAATTGTTTCTGCCGCTTTCGTTTCCCATATCGTTTGATGAGGAAGTAATTCCACAGTACCCCTTTTCAGTCCAATCATGATAACACCTCCAATATCCATCATTGGGCTTTTGATTTTATTATCATTTTATCATATCGTTTGCAAATAGTAAATAAAAATAAAAAGTTTATATTGAAAAATATGGAAAGTTATGGTATAATACGTGCAAGAAAGGTGGGGGATTCAATGAACACAATCAAATTTAAAAAGAATTCTACTCAAATCGTTGCACACAGAGGACTTTCCGGAATTGAAACGGAAAATACGAATGCTGCTTTCGTTGCGGCAGGCAACCGTTCTTACTACGGTATTGAAACCGATATTCACAGAACTGCAGACGGACGTTTCGTCGTTTGTCATGACGATGACTTAAAACGCGTTGCAGGCGTGGAGGTTTCCGTGGAAACAACAACTCTTGCGGAATTGCAAAGTATTGTGCTTTTTGATAAGGATGGCACAAAGAACAGAGCAGATTTAAGAGTCAGCGTTTTGGAAAATTACATCAGCATATGCAAAAAATATGGAAAACACTGCGTTTTGGAATTGAAATCGGATTTTACGGATGAAGAAATTGCTCAAATTATAGAAATCATCAAAAGCTTTGATTATTTGGAAAACGTTACTTTCATTTCTTTTGTTTATTCCAACATCACAAAAATCAGAAATATTTGTCCCACGCAGTCGGTACAGTTCCTGTTCTCGAAATTTACGGAAAAAATCATTGCAAATTTGATTGAAAACCGTATTGACGTGGACGTGCAGTATAAGGCGCTTACGAAAGAAATTCTTGACTTGCTTCATGAAAACGGTCTTAAGGTGAATTGCTGGACGGTTGATGACAAAGAAAAAGCAGAAGAACTTGCCGAATGGGGCGTTGACTATATCACGTCCAATATATTGGAATAAAGCTGTAAAATTAAATTCGGCCACCGCACGTTTTTTTGCGGTGGCTTTGCTGTTTGCGGAAAATAAAGGATGCTCAATGGAAAAAATCTTCTGAATAAACGGATTTTCTAATCATATTTTTGGCAAATTCTGAAGCAGGATTTTTCATCAACTCTAAAACCATGGTTGTTTCGGTACCCTTCGGTAACCGTTTTATCTTATTGTAGGCGGAAATTTTGCGTTTTCGGGGCGCTTTTTTCGTCGTTAGCAATACCGTTTGAAATTTTAAAAGTTTTTTCTTCCGTTCGTTTCATTCTTGTTCGGAAAATCCAAGCGAACGATAATACTTTATATTTTCTTCGGTATCAATGATTTCATTTACTCTCAAAAAAACATCTTTCGAACGGAATCCCAAGCTCCATTCCGCTTTTGCGATTGCAAAAAGTGCATTGTGCGTAATGGATGCTAAATATTTATCGAACATTTGTTGCGTGATTGCGTGCGGTTCCAGTCCGATATCATACAAATCCATATATTCGTCATATATTTCGCAAAATTCATCCGATTGCGTTAAATCCATTCCCCCAAATGTCATATTTTCCTCCGTATAAATTGAGCTATAGTTTATTATACCATAAGGTTACATAAAAGTAAATATGGAGATTTTTTGCGATTTGATTTTTTTATCTTCTCGAATAAGAATTTAGAACACATTTTCGCCCTCTCACCGCCTTGCGGCGGAGCTCTCCCAGAGTGGGAGCCTTTAAAAAAGCAACACTTGATTTTACTCGCATAAACAATCATTTATCATTCGATTTTGCGGGAAAAGCTTTTTGCAGCTTTTTTTCCGTGAAAAAAATGATTTCTGTGATAAAATAATGTAATCAAAAATAAAGGGGGAATCGGGTATGTGTTATTTTTTGTATGGTGCTGTGAATAAAGGGGTAAATCGGAAAGATTATGACGAGGTTTTTCGGGGAACTTCTTATCATTTTAACATCGGAACAAAGCATGATGTAAAAATGTCTGTGCTTGAAAATACGGATGATTTCCGTATTACCGATGGCTGTTGCGATTGCAGTACCGCTATTGGACAGCATGAACCTAACCACGAGGAAATCAGAGAGCTTTGTGATTTGCTGGACGAAATGCGTTTGATACGCGATATAAAATGCGTATATATCAGTAAAAATTGGGTTGGAAGAATTAATAAAAGAGAGGAACGTTACCATATAGATGATATTGATATTGCAGAGTTTCTTTCTGATATAAAAGAAAACTGTTTATACTGTATTGATCTATATGAACGTTACTGCTGATTTTGAATCAATACTTCTAAAAAATCTTATATTTTGCTATGAGATTCTATCGGGCAAAGCCTTGCCCTCAGAAGATTTTTGCATAACTTGACACACTATTTCACGTATGATATAATAATTTTGAAAAAACGATAAAAATATATGCCGTAAGTAAAAATAAAAAGGAGGGTTTCCCATGGATGAATATGCAGTAAGATTATTTCAGTCGTTGCACAAGTCTTATCCGCGCTTTTGCAGAGATTTGGAAGCCTTGTTAAAGGAGACTTTGAAAAGCACGCATTCATACCGTTTTGTTTATATGTGGTCGGCTTATCTGTACACAATGTCAAAAATCGGTCAGATCATGTTTACGAATTACCTATGCAGCGATCCCGAAGAGGATGAGATTGAAGAGGCTTGGGATACGTTGATGCTTGACGGCTATGCCGATATACTGACGTGGATTTTTGAGGGCGCGGAATTTTTATTGCTTCGGGTCAAACCGCAAGGATACAAACGCGCGCTTTCGGAATTGCAAACGGTTAAAACCAGCTACAACAGCCTTCTCGAAACCTATAAGACAAAGCGTAAGAAAATCAAGGATCGGAATGAAAAAGGAGAATGTATCTACCGTTGCCAAGAAATTTTCGATGAAGCGCTCGATATTCTTATGGAAGTGAGAGAACAAGAACAGCGCAGCGCGAATGAAAGGGATTTTTTTCTGCTTGTGGATCAATATCGACATCCTCGCCTGTATAAAATAAGAAAATCCTTCAAAAAGTTATTTTCTGAAAGAAGAAACGCAAAAATCCGAAAAAATTGCGTAAAAATGGATAAATTGATTTCAAAAATTTAAAAAATCCCCTTGCGTAACGTCTTGCTTGTAACCTTGCGTTATGTGATATCATAGGAAACAAGGAGGTGATAAGCTATGTCATGTCTGAATGAAAATTCAAATATATATACGACGGGAGAAATTGCAAAGCTCTGCGGAGTATCCGTACGAACGGTTCAGTATTATGACACCCGAGGTATTCTCGTACCGACTGCGCTGAGCGAGGGCGGACGCAGACTGTATTCGGAAGACGATCTGAAGCGGATGCATATTATCTGTTTTCTTCGTGAAGCGGGATTTCCCATCAACAGCATTTCTGCACTCTTTGCGGAGAAAAATCCGCAGAGTATTGTTTCCGTTTTGCTGGAACAGCAGGAAAAAGAATTACGCAAGGAGATTTCCGAATGTCAATCGAAGCTTGAAATGATTGAAGGTATTCAGCGTGAGTTGAAAGAGATTGAAAATTTCTCCGTTGAATCAATCGGTGATATAGCGTATGCAATGAAAAATAAAAATAAACTGAGAAAAATGCGCCTTACGATGGTGCTTACGGGTATTCCCGTGACTGCGTTGCAATGGACTTCTATCGTTTTGTGGATCACAAACGGTTTTTGGTGGCTCTTTGCCGTTTGGGTGTTTGTGGCAATTTCGTGGGGAATCGGCATATCGCGCTATTACTTTTATCACGTTGACTATATTTGTCCCGAGTGCCACACGGTGTTCAAACCCAAGTTCAAAGAAGCGTTCTGGGCATATCATACGCCGAAAATGCGCCGTTTGACCTGTCCGAAATGCAGCCGCAAGGGACTTTGCGTGGAAGTATATGCGGAATCGCTTGAAAAAGGAGAATAAAGTATGGAAAAGATAATGGAATTTCTGCCGTTTTTGCTTCCGCTTATTCTTGCGGAATTTGCGCTGTTCGCTTATACTTTATATCATATTTTGACACATGAAAAGTATAAACGCGGAAACCGTTTGATTTGGGTGGTCGTTACCGTCTTGCTGATGAATTTTGTGGGACCGATTCTTTATTTCCTGCTCGGCAAGGAGGATTCGTAAATGGAAATGTTGCGCATTCACGGTTTATATAAACGTTTTGGGGAGAAACAAGTGTTAAACGGCTTGAATCTCTCCGTGCCCGAACACAGCGTATTCGGATTTATCGGTCAAAACGGCGCGGGGAAAACCACGACGATGAAAACGATTCTGGGACTTCTGAAAGCCGATGCGGGAGAGATTACGGTCAGCGGCGAAAAAGCCGTTTACGGACAAACCTCCACAAATCGTTATATCGGTTATCTTCCCGACGTGCCTTCATTTTACCCGTTTATGACGGCGCGTGAATATCTTCGTTTCTGCGGAGAAATTTCGGGAATGAACAAAACGGAAAATGAAGCGCGCTGTAAGGAACTTCTGGAATTGGTCGGTCTCGGAGATGAAACGCACCGTATCAAAGGCTTTTCCAGAGGTATGAAACAGCGTTTGGGCATTGCGCAAGCGCTTTTGAACAGACCGAAGCTTTTGATCTGCGATGAACCCACGTCGGCACTTGATCCTGTGGGAAGAAAAGAAATTCTGGATATTCTTTCGGCTGTCCGAGAACAGACGACGGTTTTGTTTTCCACGCATATTCTTTCGGATGTGGAACGCATTTGCACCGATATCGCTTTTCTGAATCAAGGTGTGATTGAAATGCAGGGAAAACTTTCCGAAATCAAAACGAAATATCGCCGTGAAGAATATCGGTTGGAAACGGAAAAAACGTCCGATTTCAGTCTGTTGAAGCAAGCTTTTCCGATGATAAAAACCGTCGGTGCGAATACTTTGATTTTCCGTGAAAGCGATTGCAGTGTGTTTGACGTTCTTCGTTTTGTGTCGGAAAGAAGGATCACGCTTCTGAAGCTGGAGCGGGAGGAACCGACGCTTGAATCTTTGTTTATGGAGGTAACGGGGAAATGAAATCTTTGATTGCCTTTCTGAAAAAAGAAATCATGGAACAAATTCGTTCAGGTAAAATCATGATTTTGGGAATTCTTTTTGTGATGTTCGGCATTATGAACCCTGCCATTGCAAAGCTCACGCCTTGGATCATGGAAATATTTGCCGAGTCGTTGGAGGGGAGCGGAATTATCGTAACGGAAGTAACCGTAACCGCATTGGATTCTTGGATGCAGTTTTATAAAAATATTCCGATGGCATTGATCGTTTTCATTTTGCTTCAAAGCAGTATTTTTACAAAGGAATACGGTTCGGATACGTTGATTCTTTCTTTAACGAAAGGCTTGGAACGCTTCAAGGTCGTTCTTTCCAAAACTGCGGTTCTCATCGTGCTTTGGACGGCTTGCTATTGGCTTTGCTTCGGCATTACATACGTCTATAATGCGTATTTTTGGGATAATTCGATTGCTGAAAACATCGGCTTTTCAGCGTTTTGCTGGTGGCTGTTTGGTGTTTGGGTGATTTCGCTTGCGGTTTTGTTTTCAACGGTTGCAAATGCCAATACGGGCGTGTTGCTTGGAACGGGCAGTGTTGTACTTGCTTCATATCTCGTGGGGTTGTTGCCCAAAATAAACAAATATATGCCGACCTTCTTGACGGACGGAAATTCTTTGATTTACGGTATTGCCGAACCGAAAACGTATACCGCGGCAATCATGATTACAGCAGTTTCGGGTTTGATTTGCTTTGCCGTCAGTATTCCCGTTTTCAATAAAAAACAGCTTTGATTGCGAGCCCTCATTCCGATGGAATGAGGGTTTTTAGTCCATAAGAAATTGACAGAATAAGATAATCATGTTATAATGGTTTCAGTAATGAGAAAAAGGAGAGAAGGACTTATGATAGAAATCAATACTTGGCTGAAAGGATTTTTGACCGCATTGGAAGAAGCTTTTGCACAGCGCGTATGGTTCGTCGGTTTACAGGGGAGTTACGGCAGGGGAGAAGCAACGCCGTCCAGTGATATTGACCTTGTTGTGATTTTGGATAAACTGTCCGCAGAGGATATCCGAAACTATAACGCCATGCTGGATACGCTTCCGAACAGAGAACTTATCTGCGGTTTTCTTTCCGGAAAAGATACGCTTCTTGCTTGGGATGCATCCGATTTATTTCAGTTTTATCATGATACAAAGCCAATCAAGGGAAGTCTGGACGAGTTGCTTCCGCTGATTGACGATGCTGCCGTTTGCAGAGCGATTAAAATTGGTGCGTGCAATGTTTTCCACATCTGTGTGCATAATATGTTATATGAAAAAAGTGAAGAAATTCTGAAAGGACTTTATAAATCCGCTTCTTTTATCATACAAGCGCTCGTTTTTCGGCAGACGGGAAAATACATCAGCCGTCAAAAGGATTTGCTTTCGGCGGTTTCTTCGGAAGAAAGAGAAATTATTGAAATTTTCTTGCATTTGAAAAACGGCGGAAACGTTGATTTTGATTCAATGTCGGATATTTTATTTGCGTGGGTTCAATCGAAGATCGAAAAAGAAAATCGTTAAAATATCAAACAGGAGGATATTTCTATGAAATTGGCAACCACAACAGGCGATTTTTTCGGATATACGGATTCTCAGGCGATTTCGCTTGAACATATCCGCAAAGCGGGATTTCACTATGCCGATTATAATTTCGGCGGAGATCATCAATGGAAAAACGGTGTTTACGGAGAAAATTTTGAAAGATATTTCGAAGAAATCAATGCAGTAACCGAAGCTTTGGGCATCCGATTGATTCAGGCGCACGCACCGATGGGAAAACCCTTGGCGGATGGCGGAAAACTTCTTGCCGATACCATCCGTTGCATTGAGGCCTGCGGCGCATGGAAGATTCCGAATCTTGTCGTTCACAGCGGATATATCAAGGGACTTTCCCGAGAGGAAACACTTGAGCGCAACAGAGAATTTTTCTTACCTTTGCTTGAACACGCGGAAAAATACAACGTAAATATTTTAGTTGAAAATTTCAATAAAATGTGTGTGGAAGGCCTTTATTGGATAGATAACGCAACAGATCTTCTTAGCATGGTCGAACGTGTGAACCATCCGCTGTTTCATGCCGTTTGGGATACGGGCCATGCCAATATGCAGGAAATGCCGCAGGACGAAGAGCTTCGTTTGCTCGGAAAACACGTCAGAGCCTTGCACGTTCAGGATAATCACGGCGATGCAGACAGCCATCTGGTGCCGTTTTTGGGAACGATGAATTTGGATGCCGTTATGACGGGTTTATCCGATATCGGATATGACGGATATTTTACGTTTGAAGTCGGAGGCTTTTTCAATCCCGCCGAAAAAAGACGCGGATATTCCCGAGATAGCCGTTTGAAATCTGCGCCTTTGGAATTGCGTTGCGCCTTTGAACGCTATCTTTACGATTTGGGAAAATGCATTCTTGAAAAATATAATTGCTTTGAGGAATAAAGTAAGGAAGGGCTGAATGTGTTGTGCGTTCAGCCCTATCGTTATCTCTTAACGAGGATTCGATGAAAAGATAAAGTATGTTTCGAATATTATCCTTGCCGTGTGAGAAAGCGAATCGTATCGAAAAGCAAAGCGGCGGCAACGAGGGTTATGTACTCCATAACCGATTGGATAGAAAGGATTGAAATGAAACATTATAAAGGCGTTGTTTACGGTGCGGAGGGAAAAAATACCGACGCAGATGAAAATTTGCAACTTGCAGAGGCGTAATAAAAATCTTAAGATTCAAGAAAACCTCCTATGGTATCATGATGAGGTGTCTCAACCGAATCAAAATACATAGGAGGTATCTGTTATCTGCGGGTATTGCCCGCTTTTTACGTTCTGAATTTATTTTTAATAAAGTACAGTCAATTGAATATCTTTGATTTCATCGTAAGTTTCGAAATCGCGGCAGGAGAAAAGGGGAACTTTTTTGCCATTCCAAAGCACGAGCATAAGATCGTCTACAAAATGACGTCCGAATTCATCAACGGTTTCTTCGGCGTTTTCATTGTGAGCAAAGAGCTTTTCATCTTTGAGAACCTCGAGAAGTCCCTCCGTATAACGCATATTACAGCAGAAAGAGTTCTGAAGACTTTTGAGAGCAAGAATGGGATTTTCCTTTGTTACGCAGGAATTGGAGCCGCATCCGCCGTCGGGTCTTTGACAAAATTGCAAACCGTTGAACCAGATTCTTCTTGCCAAGGTCAGATAACGCGCTTCTCCTGTGTGATGATATAGGCTTTTTGCAAGCATCAGACTGTCAACGACCGCGCAAGGTTCTGTCCAACTTTTTTCACGTCCGAACCAATTGAAATTTTCGTAAGTCAAGGTCATTCCGTGAAGCAAATAAATTTCAAATTTTGTTTTTGCCATTTCAAAATAGCGCTTTTCACCTGTCAATTCATAGAAATGCAGAATTGCTCGTAAAGTGGAAAGCGTGCAATGTGTCTGAAATCCGCAAGCAACAAAATCGATGCCGTCAAAAATTTCTATCAAGCGGGAGATCAAATGAAATACGCGGGAATCTTTGGTTGCTTCATAGTAATCAACCAAGGCATCTATGCTCATGAATGCGCATCCAACATCTGTGGAAAGTTCCCAACCGTTGATGAGATCATAAGACTTTCCCGCAATACCGCCATCATTTTTTTGATAACGTTCCAACGGATAAGCTTCAAACATGGGAAGCAATGGCAGATAGAGATTTTCAATCGTTCTCTTAGCAATATCCATGGCTTTTTTGCTGTTGAAGTTTTTTGCATAACGCAAAAATCCGCGCACATACCAAAGATGTCCCGTAATCAGTGTTTCTTTCGCAAGCTTGCCGTCAAATGGATTGCCAAGATGTCCGTTTACATTGATATGTTCGTCGATAGCTTCCACCATCTCATGCATGGCAGGAATTTCTTTTCCTGTAATTTCATAGAGATGATTGAATGCCAAAAGGGTTCTTCCAACCCAGTCTCCGGGCCAACTGTTTACGGTTCTGCTGTTAAAAATATACGGCAGTTGGTATTGTGCGCTTTCAGAAAAACGTCGGTAACTCGCATTTACGGCTTTTGAGATCAATTCGTTTGTTGACATGAGCTTATCCTCCGATTTTGTTGGGCAACTTTATTTCAAAGTGTTTTCAATTTATTCAGAATCTGGTGCGCAGCCTGTTCTTTGCTCATCAAAGGAAGTTCTTCCGCGCCTTGTTTTGTGATCATGGTAATGATATTCGTATCCACACCGAAGCCGGCACCTGCGGTTTTCAAAGAGTTTGCGCAAACTCTTTGAAAACCGCAGGTG
>SVRL01000034.1 GCA_015064845.1 Oscillospiraceae bacterium
CAATGCTTTTTGAAAATAATGTCAAACCGAAAGCTATACAAAAGTCAAAAAATATGTACATAATGTTATAAACATAGAAAACATCATTGGTTTATTCGATGGAACCAATGCGATTCAGAGTTACTACAAAAGCAATGTTAACAAAAAGTTCATATTCAACCTATTGCAAAAACTAATCGAATGTGATATAATACCAAAAGTTAAATAAGTGAGAAATCACTTCACCGAGGAGAATTACTCAAGTTGGTGAAGAGGCGCCCCTGCTAAGGGTGTAGGTCGGGTAACCGGCGCGAGAGTTCAAATCTCTCATTCTCCGCCAAATACGACGGTATGGTAAAACCATCACCGTCGTATTTTTTATTCGCGGAGAGAGATTTGAACACGAGCGCCGGGCACCGGCAAGAGAGGGAGTGCGGCTTTGCGCCGCCGGGGGCGGATCAAGCAATGCCGCACGAGTGGCAGCCGTTCGCAGAACGTAAGCAAAAACTTTTTTGCGAAACGTGATGCGGTAACGGCAACAGTGCGATGATGGTGAAGCCATCAAGACTGAATCTCTCATTCTCCGCCAAAAAGAAACGACAATTTTCGAAAGAAGATTGTCGTTTCTTTTGTTCTCTTCACTTTTCTCTATTCGTTCTTCTCTCTTCTCTAAAATTGTCGTTTCCAGAGAAAAGATAAGAGTGAAAAGAGAAGAGAAAAGGTAGCTTTGCTCCGCAAAGCATTGATTTGAATAACGAATTATGATATAATACATGCAGAAGTGAGTTCGAATTCATACGCAAAACTGCCGATAATATCTTTTTCGTAGCCTTTACACAAAGAATAACCGTCATTCTGATACAACGGAATGGCGGTTATTTTATACCCAAAATCAGTATTTTTCTAACTTATGAATGGGATAAGCAACGATTCATCATCCAATTAGGTGTCCTTCAAATCGTTGAAAGATAGCAAATCGTTAAATCATAGGCATAATCGTTGATTTACAGAGGTAATCGTTGAATTGTAGCCGATAATCGTTAAAATGTTGAAAAGTTCATATTTGTATGGTATTCTTTAATTATAAATTAAGTAGGAGGTTATCTGCAATGAAACGCCTATTCTGCTTGCTTCTAACTGGAATTGTATTGATTTCTTTGGCGGCTTGTCAAACAAACACCGACAATTCAGATAAAAACGGAAACAATGTCGACAATATGACTACATCATGCACTAAAGATTCCGTAGATGAATTTATGTCCATTATTGGCGAGGTGGAACTGGATGGCTTATCTACTGGGATGAAACTTGATGAGGAGCATTGTTACAATGTTACCCCGCTCTCTGTTGCCACCCAGACAGATATCAAGATTTTTAAGTTCAGCGATTCCTGCATCTCGCTTGCATTAATTGATGGTGAGGTATATTCCATTTGCGAATCTTTTGGCGGCTTCGGATTTGTAGATGCCGTGCCATGGGATTATGATGGAGATGGAAATCTGGATTTGTTGATTGCTTCTTCATGGGGTTCAGGATTACACCGTTCTATAATATCCGTTTTTAATACAACCACAAAGGAATCCATTGTTGTTTATGATACTTCAACTACCGACAATCCTTCAGTAGATCTGTTTGTAGCGGCTGCTTCGCCCTCGTTTTCGTCAAAAGATCCCCAAGACCTTCCCGTTTATTATCAAGTCTACAGCGCAAACATAGAAGTCAACGGCAATAACCTTGCAGATTTGTCTTATACTGCAACGGGCGTTATTGGCTCAGTGGTCGTCGAAAATGGAACTCCAGTTTTTAAGCCGATGGATGATTAAGTGCGGTTGCACCCCCTGACTTAAAAATGCACCCCCTAAAACGACTTTGCACCCCCTAACCTCAAAAGGGGGTGCGTTTGTATTAAAATTAGGGTTAATCTTCAAAGAATAACCCTAATTCTGATACAACGGAATGAGGGTTATTTTATGCTCAAAATCGGACTTCTGAAAACTTTTTGATAGCAAAGTTCTTTACTTTTTCATTTGTATTCATATTTCAAATCGTTAAAACATAAGTAATCGCTAAAATGTTGGTATAATCGTTGATTTACAGCGTTAATCGTAAAATTTCAGGCAGTAATCGTTAAAATATTGAAGTTTACAGATATTTATGCTATAATACTATTAGAAGGCTGGTGGTTATGTTGACAAATATAGATTCTAAATTTGACGAGTTAGTGTTTTTTGCTCAAGTAAAAAGGAGACCAAGCCTTTTCTTGGGAAAGCTATCTTTACTATCTTTTCGAGATCAGTTGTTTGGCATGAACTACGCATTTTCTTTTTACTGCCAAGAAAGTCCACTTAAGTATTTCAATTTGTTTGTTACGTGTTATCACGAAGAAATCATCAAAGACCTAAATGGGTATGCATGTTGGTGGAATCATATTTTATACACCAGCGGCAACAATGATGCATACGCCTTTGAGTCTTTCTTTATAGAATTTGAAAAGTATTTGCGTGATGTGCATAATGTATGCTTGCCTGAAGTAACATAATCACAAACAAGACTTATTTACACATTTATCTTGCACCCCCTAAAACGACTCTGCACCCCCTAATCTCAAAAGGGGGTGCATTTGTATCAAAATTAGGGTTATTAGCCAAATAAAAACGAGTTTTTGTCTACCGGGCAAAGCTCGTTTTATTTATATTTTCTTTTACAAAACATAGATAAGCCACAAGAATTTCCCATTAGCTTTTACTTTAGTATGACGAAGGACTACGCTTATGAATCATTTGAATTTTGAATTTTCGATGAGTTCAAAAACCTTGACCGTTTGTGCAAAGATATATACGGTAAATCTCATGATAATAAACTTGGTGTTACCTTGTATCTTGAAGATATGGATAGAAAAGCTTATCAAGGTGTTTATGAAGTTTCCGACCGGACGGCGGAATATAATCGATTAAAAAATATAAGAAACGAATTGGCACATTCAAGAAATTCCTTTTCTGCCGATATATGTTCGCAAGAGGATATTGATTTTGTACGTTCATTTCACAGAAGAATCAGTAAAGAAAAAGTTTATCTGAAAATCTTTCGTCATTCATCGACGTTTCATTATGTAAAAATCTCCAAATGCTGAAATTTCAGTGTTTGGAGATTTTCATTGATCTTTCCTTCAAATTCGTGTTATTATCATTATTACAAAGGATGAAAGCATACGATTGCAAGTCTTTTTCCGTTTTTCATAAAAAGTTTATTTTTCGGATTTTCTTTTTGAAAAATAAAAAATGCCGCCGCATTGACAAAAGCGCAGTTTCCATATATAATAAAAGATAGATGATGTTGACTTACGGTATGAAAAAGAATCTGTTCATACCGCGCACATAAAAATTTTAAGGAGGAAACAAAAACATGGATATCATGCATTCGGAATGGAAAGTCCGTATTGAAAACTGGATTGCGGTTCTCAAACAGGAACTTTATCAGCCGATCGGCGAAATTTCCTGGGAAGCGCAAAAAACAAAAGAATATCTGACACCTGAACAGGCGATGGCAGGTTCTTTTGAACCGGTTGCTCCCGGTTACACTTGGGGCGACGTTTGGGAATACTGTTGGTTTAAGGGCAGTGTTGTGATTCCCGAAGGCGCAGAAGGAAAAAGAATCGTTATGAATCTGAATCCGGGCGGTGAATCCACGCTTTTCGTTAACGGCGAAGCGTTTGGTACGTACCGCGCAGACTGGATTCTCACAGACCATCATTATATGGTGGATAACTATCTTACGAGAGATGCAAAGGCAGGCGACCGTTATGACATTCTGATGGAAACCTACGCGGGTCATCATTATGCAACGGCAGGTTACGGTTGTTATACGGGTCCCGTTTTGCCCGATGCCGATCAGTTTGCCGATCCCTTGAAGCCCGGCGCGCGCAGAACGCTCGGAAAATGTACCTACGGTATCTGGAACGAAGAAGCATATCAACTTTATATGGACGTGGATACGATCTACCGCTTACTCGGCGTTTTGGACGATACCTCTCTCCGCGCTTCCAAAATCTGCGACGCACTGGAAGAATTTACGCTCATCGTGGATTTTGAATTGGACAGAGAAGCGAGAAACGCTTCTTATGTGAAGGCGCGTGAAGCGCTCCGTCCCGTGATGGAGGCTGTCAACGGTTCTTCCGCTCCCGTATTCTATGCAGTCGGCAATGCGCACCTCGACCTTGCTTGGTGCTGGCCCTTGGCGGAAACTTACCGTAAGACCGCGCGTACCTTTGCGGCTCAGCTTCGTCTTTTGGAAGAATATCCCGATTATAAATTCATCGTCAGCCAGCCCGCTTGCTATGAAATGGTACGCGAGCATTATCCCGAACTCTTTGAACGCATCAAAAAAGCGGCAAAGGAAGGCCGTTGGATTGCGGACGGCGCGATGTGGGTAGAACCCGATACCAATATGTCTGGCGGCGAAGCGCTCATCCGTCAGATTCTTTACGGAAAACGTTACTATAAAGAAGTGTTTGACGTGGACAGCGAGTTGCTCTGGCTTCCCGATACCTTCGGATATACGGCGGCGCTTCCCCAGATTCTCAATAACTGCGGCGTAAAATATCTCGTAACACAGAAAATTTTCTGGTCGTATAATAAGGGCGAACCGTTCCCCTATCACTATTTCAGCTGGCAAGGTATGGACGGTTCCGAAATCACGTCCTTCCTACCCACGAGATACGAATATTTCACACATCCCACCGAAGCCAACGAAGTTTGGAAAAACAGAAGTCAGGCGAGAGATATGGATGCCTTCCTCTATCCCTTCGGTTACGGCGACGGCGGCGGCGGTCCTACCAGAGACCATATTGAATACGCGCTCCGTCAGAAAGACCTGGAAGGCGGCGTAAAGATCAAGATTGCAGACCCCGTTGAATTTTTCGAGGATATGCAGGCGCAAAAGGGAAAACCCAAGAATACTTACGTCGGCGAGCTTTATTTTACCGCGCACAGAGGTACGTATACTACACAGGCTGCCGTCAAGAAAGGCAACAGAAAGAGCGAACAGGCTTTGAGAGAACTGGAATTCTGGGCAGTTCCCGCCGCTCTTGCAGGTGCGAAATATCCTTATGCCCAAGCGGAAGCACTCTGGAAAGACGTTCTTCTCAATCAGTTCCACGATATTCTTCCCGGCTCTTCCATCGGCAGAGTTTACGTGGAAGCGGAAAAACTGCATAACAAAGTCATTTCCGAAGCGGACGCTCTCACGAAAGAAGCACAGAACGCACTTCTTGCAATCGCTCCCAATCCCAATACCGTAACGGTCTTCAACTCCCTTGGCTTTGAAAGAAAAGCAACCATCGCTTTGCCCGAAACCTTTGCAAACGGCGCGGTAACGGCAGACGGTACGTATATTCCCGTAGAAAACGGTAAAGCTGTTGTTTCTGTTCCGAGCTGCGGCGCAATCTCTCTTATTCCCGCAAGCGTAAAACAGGCAATCGAAGCAGGCAGAGCAACCGTTACCGAAACGGAAGCGGGCTACGTTCTTGAAAATGCGCTTGTGAAAGCCGTTGTAAACGGCAGAGGCGAAGTCGTTTCCTTTATTCTGAAGGAAAGCGGCAGAGAATTTGCTTCGGGCGCAATGAATAAATTCCGTCTTTTCAAGGATGTTCCGAGAAGATGGGACGGTTGGGATATCGACTCCAACTACGTATATCAGGAAATTGAAGGCGCTTACGATATTTCCGTGGAAGCGGTTGAACAGGGTACGGAAGCCGTTCTGAAAGTAACGGGTAAACTCCTCGATTCTTCTTACACGCAGTATATCCGTCTGGCAAAAGATTCCAAGCGCATTGAATTTGAAACGGAAGTGGATTGGAAAGAACTCCACCGCTTGCTCAAGGTTGGCTTCCCCGTTGACGTTTACGCGGAAAACGCCATCAACGAAATGCAGTTCGGTTACGTGGAAAGACCCACACACCGTTCCAAACCTTACGATAAAGAAAGATTTGAAGTTTGCAACCATCGTTATACCGCTTTGCGCGACAATGCACACGGTGCGGCTTTGATGAACGATTGCAAATACGGTATTTCCGTCAACGGAAACAGCATGGAACTGACACTTCTCCGTTCCGGCGCTTGTCCCGATTTCCGTACCGATAACCGTGTTCACAATTTCACCTACGCATTCACTGCTTGGGAAGGCGACTTCTTCTCCGCAGACGTTGTAAAACAGGCGTATGAACTCAATATCGCTCCCGCTGTTCTTGCAGGAGGCGCGCTTGACGCAAGCTATTTGCAGACAGACCGCGATAATATCATCATTGATACCGTGAAATTGGCAGAAGACGGAAGCGGCGATATCATCATCCGTCTTTACGAATCCAAAAAAGCGGCGGTTCCCGCAAAGCTTTCCGTTAACTTCGGCACAGACTTCAAGGCTTACGATTGCGATATGCTCGAAAACGTAAGAGCGGAACTGCCCACGGAAGAAAATACGGTTGCTTTGAACTTCCGCGCATTTGAAATCAAAACCATTCGTATTTCCTTTTAATTTCATATAAAACAAAAAAGGGGCTGTCTCAAATGCCAAAATTAGAGCATTTGAGGCAGCCTTTTTTCTGTTTTTTGTTTGGGAGAGAAAAAATCCCTCTCGGGGATAAAAAAGAGCATGACTAAAAAAGGATTGCAAGAATCTTTTTCGACAGTCTGAAAGGTTGCTCAATACCTTTTGGTACTGAACAACCGCTTTTCTTTTTTAGGCTATCTTAATGAGACAGCCCCATACCTGCGTCTTGATTTTTATAAGTTCATCGTAAGCACATAGCTACAAGTTTGCGCAGGCGGTCAACCTGCAAGGTTGTTTGCTTCTTTTTCGGAACTTTTTTCTTGCAAATCAAGAAAAAAGTGAATCTAAACAATCATTTACCTTCTCAAAAATTTCGTTTTGCAATTCTTCCGAGGTCAGCGGACGATTCATTTCCACTGCTTTTTGAAACGCTTTTCTGAGCGCGCGTTTACGTTTTTCTTTCAAGAGATTGGCGTTGATGTAAATGCGAAGGTCACCCATCCATTCCAGAATGTCATCCATGTTTTCGGGAATCATTCGTTCAATGCGCTCCTTGAATTCCACCGTTGCCGTGGGAGAAATGCCTCCCGAGGAAATACCTATGCACAGATGTTCCGTGGAAACGACGGATGGAAAAATGATGTCGCAGTATTTCGGCTGATCGACGGCGTTGACGGGAATATGCCTTTGTTTGCAAGCTTCATAAATTTCTGCCGTCTTTTCTTCGTCTTCCGCAATGATAACAAACGGCGGAAAACGCTCGAGATCATTTTCCGAAAAGGTGCGTTCCTCCAAAATGACGGTTTCATAATTTTCCATTTGACGGATTTCTTCGGAAATTTGCTCCGATATCACGCGCAAACGGACAGAAAAGGGCAAAAGCTTTTTTACGCGTTGTAAAGCAAATTCTCCGCCGCCGAAAATGAGGATTTCTTTGTCTTTGAGATCGAGAAACAAGGGAAAATGTGTCATGAATGTTCAGCCTTTCTGTAAACGTATTCGGTTTCTCCCTCGCAAAGCACAGGAAGAATATCCACGTGAAAAACACGGGGAATGATTTTTTCTTTCAAAATTTCTTCGGGTGTTCCCACAAAAACGATGCGTCCGTTTTCCATCACGGCAATTTGATCGGAAATTTTCAAAGCCAGAATGATGTCGTGTAAAACGGCAACCACCGCCCGTCCTTCTTTTGCAAGACTTTGCATCGTTTCCGCAAGCCTGAACTGACGCGCGATGTCAAGATAAGAAGTCGGCTCATCCATCAGAATCACATCCGTTTCCTGACAAAGCGCCATGGCAATGTAAACGTTTTGGCGCATACCGCCCGAAAGCTCGCGCAAGTGTTTATCTGCAAGGGTTTCCACTCCCATTTTTTGCATGGCGTTCCATGCGGCGGCGCGGTCGCAGGCGCGGTATCTTCTCGGATAGGAAAGATACGGAAAACGACCGTGAAGCACTAAATTTTCCACGGTAATGTCGGGCACGTTTTTTCCTTGCGCAAGATAGGAAATGTTTTGCGCGCGTATATTTTCACGCATATTCGTAACGGGTTTTCCGTCCAGTAAAATTTCGCCCGAGAAAACGTCCGAAAGTCCAACCGCCGATTTCAGAAGCGTACTTTTTCCGCAACCGTTCGCGCCGATGACCGTTGTGATCGTTCCCGATTCGCAGGAAAGCGAAACACCATGCAAAACGGGAACGTTTCCGTAACCCGCACAAAGATTTTTTATTTGGAACATCTTCGTTTGCCTCCTTTCGTTTGCATTAAAAGAACGGCAAAGCAAGGACCGCCGAGCAGAGCCATCGGAATTCCGACGGGCAACTCATAAGGCGCAAAGATCACTCTTGTCAGCGTATCGCAAAGACAAACGAAGCCCGCGCCCGCAACGGCAGCCATCGGAAGAAATTTTTTGCTTTCGTTTCCCGTCAGTTTCCGAACGAAATGCGGTACGATCAGACCCACAAATCCAAGCAATCCCGAAAAACTGACTGCGGCTCCCGCAAGCAAAGCGGAAAGAATCAGAAAAAGCGCGCGGTATTTTTTTGCGGAAAGTCCCAGCCCCACCGCCGTTTCATCCCCGAGCGAAACCACGTCCAGCTCATGAAAAAGCGTGAAAAGCAAAAGCATGGCAATGAGGATCATGCAAGCGGCAGGGAGCAAACGCGTATAGGAAACCGCAGAAAAACCGCCTATGCGGAATTCCGATTTGAGCATTGCCACATCGGGATCCAGCACGGCAACGGATTCGCTGCATGCGTTCAATATGCTGTTGAGAGCAATACCGCCGAGAATGACCGTTGATTTCGAAGCGGAAATTTTTTTTGCAAAAAGAGAAATGCAAATGACGGCAAGCAAACTGCCGAAAAATGCGAAAGCGGACATTGCCCAACCCGAAACGAAGCCAAGCGCACAGCAAAGGGTTACACCGAAACCCGCGCCCGCATTGACACCGACCACGTTCGGAGAAGCGAGCGGATTGGCAAGTACGTTTTGCAGAATGCCGCCCGCAAGCGCAAGCGCGGCTCCGCTGAGTAAAGCCGCAAGCGTTCGGGGCAATCTTGCGTAAAAAAGAATATTTGCCTCGGGTGCGTTCGTATCCGAAAAGAGATAACGGAACAGTTCCGCAGGCGTAAAATGAATCACGCCGAGCATAAGACTTGTGAGCGCAATCAAAAAACAAAGGAAAATGCTTCCCGTCAGCAGAAGCGGATACCACTTACGTTTCATCATATAAGATACGGTCTAATTTTTCATACGCCTCGTAAAAACGGGCATTGGGTTTCAAATTAAACAGCTCCTTTTCCATAAAGTAAACCTTGCCGTTTTTCACGGCATCGAGTTGCTGCCAAAGCGGATTTTCGGCAAACATGACGTAAACGGCGGCTTTGACGGCTTCCATATCGTCCCCTGCCTGAATAAAAAATAATTTGTCGGGATTTTGAAGAAGAATGCTTTCCGCGCTGAGATTTTCAAGCAGAGAACCGTTTTTATCCGCAATGTTTACGCAACCGAAATCCCGAAGCATTCCGCCGAGCATGGTATTATCACTGTTTTTGGCGCGAATGCTTTGCGCGGAAGCGCGCAAGACCAGAACCGTTTGCGGTTCTTCATTTCGGCGTTTTTCAAGCAAGTTTGCAATGCGGATTTCCTGCTCGGTTCCGTACTGTTCGTAGCGTTCGGAATTTCCTGTCATTTCAGTCATGATTTTCAATACGCGCAGATAAGACGCAAAATCCGCAACGTCAAAATAACAAACGGTAATCCCCGCCGCTTCCAGACGGTCTTTCATTTCCAAATGTTTCGAGAGTTTTGAACTGGCAAAAACCAAATCGGGTGCCGCCATCAGTAAAGCTTCCGCATTGGGATTGTGCGTGGAGCCGAGATTCACGGTGTTTTCGGGAAGCGAGAGAGCAAGATCTTCAAAAGCATCGTCTGCGCTTGCGCAGACTTCTCCTCCGGCAAGCATCCAAAGGTCGGCGTAACTTCCGAGCAGACAAGCTACCCGTTCGGACTTTTTTACCGTAACCGTTCTGCCAAGATCGTCGGTAAAGGATTCTCCTTCTGTGCTTTCTGCATTTTCACATGAAATCAAAGAAAACGAAAAGAGCAGAAAAAGAATAAAAGCAATGATTTTTTTCATAAAATATTCCTCCGGCCGCGAATGCCGTTCTTTCATGTTTCGATATCCTGTTTAACGAGCATTCGATGAAAAACGGTAAGATAAACGGGAATTTACCACCTCTTCCGTCTTTTTCAAACAAAAGGTCGTTCATTTGGAATGTTATCTTTTGTTAGGGATTTAATAGAGTTTTCTATCTTAAAACAAAGATATTATAAGCCTTCCCCTGCTCTACATGAAAAGTCTGTTCTAAGGCTATGCGATGGGGAAGGGGGACCATTATGCTGCTTAAGCGGCATAATGGTGGAAGATGTATGCTAAACAATCATTTATCTTTTCAATCGAACTTCGATTTTATTTACATCGAAGTGAATCGTATCAAAACGGTATCAAAAAGTTTCATGGAAAGGAAGAGTGAAAATTCTTTACCGCTGAAAATTTCTTCCTTGATGAGCGCGCTGTCATGTTCGCCGTCCAAAAGATAACAGCTTGCGCGGATAGGCGCACCGTTCAATCCTTTGATCTGCAAACAAACGTCTTCGGCAGGCGCTTCATCCACATCATCGAAATGCGTCAGCATAATGGCGCCGTTTGTTCCGTTTGTGGCGGCACAGGCATAAATATTTTCATGTTGCGCTTTCATATCAATTGCCGTACCCAAACGGCGAAGCTCCTTGAATTGATCGAAAACGTAATACCCTTTTCTTCTTGCCAGAGAATCGGTGTCAAAAAGACCGCACATACCGCAGGGACGCGCATCGTAATACATCAGCATATCCAATTCGCTTTCCTGTCCCATGAACATGGAGCCGGCAATAAAAGAGGCACCCTTGAGAGAGGTTTCCATGCGTAAAGAATATTTCCAATCTTCTTCCATCCATCCGCGGATATAGTTCCATTCGTTCAGAATCAATTCGGGCGTTCCCAAATCGAACTGTTCGACCGTTTCCTTTGCTTTGTGAACGGCGGCGGCAATGCCTTCGGGTTTTTTCGTATATCGGTGGAAAGAATAAAAATCAAAAGGCAGATTTCTTTCTTTGATTGCGCGCAGAAATTTTTCGCGCGTTTCATTCAGGAAAGGCTGTGTGAAAGCGGGACCGCCGATTTTCAAATGTGGGAAGCATTTTTTCAGATGTGTGGAAGCCACAGCGTAAAGCTCAATAAACTGTTCGTCCGTACCTTGCCAACAAGGATTGGAGCCGTCATGATTGCGGCAATCGGGTTCATTCCAGATTTCCCAATATTCAATGCCGTAATGAAAACCGTTTGCCCAGCCTTCGTTATAATGACGAATGATATGCTCACAGATTCTTGCCCATTTTGCAAAATCGCGCGGGGGATACGTACCGAATTTATAACCGTGTTCAATGGAAGCGCCCAAACGGTAAAAAACTTTTGTTCCTGCCGCATAAGTATTTCTCGTATACATATCGGTCGGCTCAAAAACATACGAAGCAGGATCATTTTCATCGGCATCAAAGTTTTTGAAAATGCGATGAACGTCAACTGTATGTTCCCCGCCGTATCCGCTGTAAAAGGAAGCATCGTGGTTGCGTGCATACGGAATTTCCAAAGCGGCGTAATCGTGAAAATTGGAAGTTCCTCTTTCACTCATTCCCGTCGGTCCGTTGTTGACCGCGTTCATCGGTTTGATCTTTCCTGCGTGCGCAGAAAAATCAATATGAATGGTTTGCATGATTCGTCCTCCTTTGACGATAACGGTAATGATATTATTATACTATAAAAAGCAGATCATCGCAAGTCTTTTTCATTCTTTTAGCAGGGCGAATTTCAGGGTTTTGGAATGAGCAAACAATTTGTAAAGCATAAATTTCCGTTTATCTGCGTGCTTATAAAAAAGTAAATGCTGTTGCCCTGTAATGTTTCTATATGCATCTTGACATTTTATATCGTTTGTTGTATACTATATATATAAAATATACGCTGATTTATTTATTATAGTAAGGAGGAGAAACTGAAAAATGAAAAAAGTACTATCTTTATTCTTTTGCTGTGTCTTTTTATTTACCTGTTCCTTTGGGTTCTCCGGTTGCATTCTTAATAGGGAAAATCCTTTTCCGTATCGCGGAGAATACAAAGAATTGTATAGCGTTGCAGTATACAGCATTCCCGATGCAGAAGGCTATATGGACCATGGAGAAGGTGCATATAACTCCGATATCTATGTTTGGGAACAAGATGACTATGGCAGAATATTATTCTCTTATTGTGAGGATTACAGTAATCAAATTTTTGGTTTAGTAATTTCCCAAGCTTATGATGAAAACAACGTGTATTTTTATCCCGATATCAATTATGCATTAACGTTTATCGACTCCGAGTATGCGTATGAAGGTCGTGAAGAGGATCATTTGAAGAACAGAACCGAGGATTTTTACTTGGAAAACAAGGAAAAATTGAAGGAAGCAAACGACTGGAATAAACCTATCGATAAAAACAAGTGTATTTCTTATCCAATTACAGATCATAAGGTTCTGGGAAAAAAGACATATTCTCTGAGTTCGGTTGAATGCAATAGGATATTAAATGAATACAGTGAAACATTGAATTTACCGAATCCCGATAAAACGCCGCACAGATATAATCATGTTCTTCAAGTGGATGCGGAAGGTAAAATATTACATCAAATTTATGGAGATCATCATCATTACGACAACCCAAACTGGAGCAAAACGGATGAATATACCTCTTATGATATCACCCTTTGGGTAATTACCGATAAAGACGGTAATTATGATAAAGAAAACGGTGTTTTTGTTATGTATTCCAACGCGAATGACACTAAAAAGACATATGTATATAATCCGGAAGATATTTTAGAATTCAAGAACAAAAACAATTGGAAACATTCGTACTGTGAAGAATGATTTTCCGATGATATAAAACAAATTAAAACACACAGCCCCGACAGATTCCCAATGGTCTGTCGGGGCGTTTGGTTTTTGCACGGGAAATTACGAAAGGATTACAAGCCATCCGTTATCCGACGGACATTGCCCATTCCCTCATCCTTTTTGCGAAAGCTTTCGCACAAATTCCGTGATTTCATTGCCGACGGCGGTGATTTCCGTTTCCAATTCCTTGGGGGTCATGCGCAAAATACCCGAAAGAACGGCGGAATTTTGCAAAAGTCTGTCGGCGGTAACGGCACGGATATTGTAATTCGGGCCCATTTCGTTCATCAGGATTTCCATAAAGGTATCTGCCGTCTGATCTTGCTTTGTAAAGACAACGCGCAAACCGTTTTTTTCGGAATCGGAGCCTTTTCCGTCCTTGACGCGATAGGCGTCGAAAACCAAAATCACTTCCGTTTTCGTATACGCCGTATAATTTTCCAGAATATCCGTTAGACGGAGTCTGGCTTCCTCCAGATTGACGGCGGCAATTTTTTTCAACGATTCCCATGCGAAAATCACGTTATATCCGTCAATGATCAGAAGCTTTTTCTGCGGTTTGATCTCTTTGGGCTTGCTTCTTTTTTCGTTTTTACCCGCCGTGATGATCTTCGGTTCGGTATAACGCTTTCTGCGGATGGGACCGAATTCGCGCAGCATAATGGCTTCCAATTCCTCATCGCTCAGATGATAACGATTGGCAAGCACGGAAATTTTGGGAATGACGGGTGCGCCGTCCTCCGTGAGATTCACGTCCAAATGCTTATATTGCTCCACGTCTTGCCATAAAACGGTAAATCCCGCGCCTTGCGCACAGAAAACGGAATGAGGAGGATTTGCAAGATCCGCTTCGGGATCGTAACCGAATGTTTCAATGATTTCTTCACTGTTATGGCAAGGTTCATAACCGTCAGCGGCGCAAAAAAGTTTCCCCTCTCCTTTCGTATAAGCAATAACCTCACGCGCATAGCCGTGAAGCTCGGAAACAGGCGCGCGTCCGAGAATCTGTGTGAAAACACCGTCGGAGGCTTCGATTTCAAATTCGGCGGATTTTGCCTGTAAATCGGAAACTGCCCGTCCCACGTTGACGGCGGGAAGCTCCAATCGGAAACGGTAATAGGGCTCCAGCAAAATACAGCCTGCACGCATAAGTCCGTGACGGACGGCTCTCCAAGTGGCTTCTCTGAAATCGCCGCCCTCCGTGTGCTTGAGATGCGCTTTTCCTGCCACCAGTGTAATTTTTGTATCGGTCAACGCAGAACCCGTCAGAATTCCGCGGTGTTCTTTTTCATATAAATGTGATAAGATCAGTCTTTGCCAGTTGGTATCCAGACTGTTTTCGGAAAGACGGGTATCAAAAATCAATCCCGAGCCCTTCGGCAGTGGCTCCAGAAGAAGCTGAACCTCCGCGTAATGGCGGAGTGGCTCAAAATGCCCGATACCAATGGCTTTCTTTTCCGCTTTTTCCTTATATAATATCTTTCCCGCGCCCAATTCGCAGTGAATACCGAATCGGTCTGAAATCATTCTTTGCAAAAGCTCCGTCTGCATATCGCCCATCAAAGCGGCTTCGATCTGCCGCAGAGCTTCGTTCCAATATAAATGCAAGGACGGTTCTTCTTCTTCCAATTCCTTCAGCTTCGGGAAATAAACGTTGACGTCGCATTCGGGCGGAAGCTCTATGCAATAGGAAAGCACGGGCTCCAAAATCGGTTTACAGCCGTCGCTTTCCATACCGAGCCCCTGTCCCGCATAGGTGGAGGAAAGTCCCACCGCCGCGCAGATATCTCCCGCATAAACGGTATCGGTCTGCTCAAATTTATCGCCCGAATATAAGCGGAGCATGCTGACCTTTTCCGTATATTTTTTTCCGTCCGAAGAAAAATAGGAAATCTCATTGCGCGCGGAAAGCGAACCGCCCGTGATCTTCATATAGGTCAGACGGACGGAATCCGCATATGAAATTTTATATACTTTTGCGGAAAATTTCTCTTGCTCGTAAACGGGAGAAAGCGTATATCTGTCCATACATTGCAAAAAGAAATCCACGCCGTCCAAACGAAGCGCCGAACCGAAAATGCAAGGAAAAAGTTTTCTTTCACTGATCTTCTCGGCAATATCTTCATCCTCGATCGGTAAGTCCGAAAGGACACGCTCCATGAAATCCTCATGAACAAACGTCAATCCCTCATCCAATTCCTCTTTGCTTTGATTTTCGGCAAACACAGCGCAATGAGAAGATAGCATTTTTGAAAGTTCTTCATGCAGTTGATCTCTCATACGAACGGCAATATCGGTTTTATTGACGAAAATAAAAGTCGGTACTCCGTAAAATTCCAGCAGCTGCCAAAGCGTTCTCGTATGATTCTGTACCCCTTCCGCCGCGCTGATGACCAAAACGGCATAATCCAAAAGAGAAAGCGTGCGTTCGGTTTCTGCGGAAAAATCCACGTGTCCGGGCGTATCCAAAAGAATAAAATCACAGAATTCGCTTGAAAAACGCGCTTGCTTGGAAAAAATGGTAATTCCCCGTTCACGTTCAACGGCATGCGTATCCAAATAAGTATTTTTATGATCAACACGTCCTTGCTTGCGGATTTTTCCCGAACGGTAAAGAAGCGCTTCCGAAAGCGTTGTTTTGCCTGCATCCACATGCGCCAGAATACCGATAATGAGTTTCTTTTTCATGCGATTCTCCTTTCTTCAAGTATAATCGTATCGTCAACGTAAGTTTGATGGAAAGATAAATGGAAATTTACGTGCATAAACAATCATTTATCTCTATAAACGCATACGCTTAAACGGGATTATTATAACATGGAAAAAACGTAAAATCAAGGTGTTTGTTATATTTCAAATACGGCAGAAAATCGAAGGGATAAATTTTCGTATCAATCTGAATAAAATTTTGCCGTACGGTCAACAATGAAGGTATTCTGAAAAGAACTCTTTACAGAAAATCCAAAATTCAAAAACGGAAGGTACGGTGATGGTATGTCTCCCAAAGAACTTCTTTATATTGAGGATGCGCTCAGCCATATGCAGGAAAGCAAAAAATGCTGCTCCGATTTTTCAAATCAGGTGCAGGATTCCTCTTTACGAAATTTGCTTCAGGATATTTCCGCCAAGCAAAACGAAATGTTCACAAAATTTTATTCCTTACTGGGCACATAAGGAGGAAAACGAAATGGAAGATAAAATTATGATGTCAACGGTTCTGGGTAACGTCAAGGGAATGTGTGATCTGATGATGCACGGAACCATCGAATCTTCAACACCTGCGGTTCACGGTGCATTCCAATGCGCGTTGGATGATATGCTCTGTATGCAAAACCGTATTTATAACGAAATGAGCGCCAAAGGGTGGTATCCTGCCGAGCAGGCAGAAGCGCAGAAGATTGCAAACATCAAGCAAAAATTTTCAAATACCCAATAAAGCGGCAAGTTGCCGCTCCCATAACGGATTGCAAAGCAATCTGTGTGCTCGCCTATCCAAATTTTGCTTATATCTCAATAATGCAAACGGCGAGTTCAAAATTAAATAATTTTCTATAATAAAAAAGGGGTTGCCTCGAATATACTGATTGCAGTATTTGAGACAATCCCTTTTTCCAAAACAAAGTGCAGACCGAATGCTCTCCCTCCGATCACAAGAGAGGAGAGCAACCGTTTACCGGTAGCCTTTTCTATTTTTAAAATACGCCCATTGGGTGTATTTTGTCAAGAAGTTTCATTGAAATAAATTAAGAATTTCGTTTTTTCATATTTAAGTAATAGTCATTGTAGGTAAAGTAATCGTCTGATTGAGGCAGGTATTGGTTGCAGAGGTGGAAAAGATTTTTATGTCTTTTATTCCGCTCTCCGTCATCCTCTGTAACGTGCCATAAATCGCTGATTTCTTTTGGCTCAAACTCCGTTACGCAAAACAATTCATTATCGTTGTTACCCACAGGGCAGAAATGACCGTAACGACAAGACAAGCATGATTTTATATTCCAACCGAGAGGCAACGATTTTGCGAATTGAATCAAGACTTCTTCTGTTGTTTCTGCAGCAAAAGACATTTTTTGACCTTGTATTGTAACAGAAATGGTTGTTTGCATTTGATCGTCATTTTCATGAACGACTCTATGCTGAATAGGTACATCAAGCACTTTGTCCGAAGTGCTGATTGCCAATGTATATATACGTTGTTTTTCTTTCATATCATTATTTCCTTTTTGCATTATATCAAAAAATTTTCCGAAAAATTTCTGTTTACAGAGATATTTTATAAAAAATTTGAAAATTTCCGTACGTGTCATACGTGATAACCCGAAACCTGAGTTGTGGTTCGGTTGCCCGAAAGGTTTTTGTAGGAATACTCTTTTGCAAGTGTCAAGCCTGTTCTCACGGTGGTCTGAGAAATCAGTCTTTGCAATGCATCATAGGAATAATTCAGTGTGTCTGTGAAATTACCCGATGAAACCGTCATGGAGTTCAGCGTGCCGTTTTCATCGTTGTACGCATACGCATAGTTCTGGTTCAGATTACCGCCGACAGCGCCAATTTACTAGTACAGAATTTTTTGGTAGGAAACACCTCCCCAAAAGTCGGTGCTTCCTACTTGATGTTTTAGCCACAATTTACCATTTTTTAATTGGAAAATTACTCCAAGAAAGCAACTCCTTCATTGCTTCATTTTTTTCTTCACACATTTCATCAATAATTTTCAGATTCTTTTTCGTTAAAGAAAAACAAACTGCTTTTTTGGAACTGCAACGAAAAAAATCATCAGAAGAAACATCGCCTATACATACAATCATAGGGAAAAATTTTCTTGGGAATCTTCCCTTAGGTTTTATTTCGCAAAGTATATACGACTGTATTTCAGCCCAAGTAAAAAATAAATATTTATTTTTTATCCCTTCTTTTGTTATAGATATTCTTGAAAATGAACCTGGTGCAATCAAGAACAAATTCACAACATACCAAGATATAATAATAAATAAAATTATAATTTTTTCTATTATCTTAAATTGTGACGGCAAAATAAAAAGCATAAACACTAATGCGACACACAGAATTGAAGTATAAAAATAGAATACGTATCTTGAACATGCATACAATTTATAGTTTTTCATGTCAATTCCTTTCTCTATTCCAAAATGATTTCCATGAATTTTTAAATTTCTCAGCAACTTCATAAATATTAAAATTCCACTTCGTTTTTGTCATTGAAGCCGTAACATGAACATCACCCCAGCGTGGCCAACCTTTTCCGCGAGACAGCGAGAAACCATCGACATCAAATTCTCCTGACATGGGAAGGATTAGTTCTCCTCCGAATTTTGCTGCAGAAGATCCAAGCGATAAGCCTTCGCCTTCTAAACTTTCATAAGTATCATATTTCGTCCATGTGAATGCATTAGAGGCACTTATAGAAGGAGTACCCATCATTATTCCAGCACCGTAGCCTCCTTTTTTTAAAAGATTAGATTTTGATACTTGAAATGCAACATTTCCAGAAGAATCAATCACTAAATTCTATGAACACGACACTCCAACAAAACAACACGCTGAAACATTTCCACCCCAAGAGATGGTCCATTTGCCTAAAGGATCACTTCCCATCACAGGATTATTACCACAATAAGCATAGAGATTTAAGCTTGTGAAATCACCATTTACGCCAAGATAATTTGTATCATCCGCACTAATAAATCTCTTAATTGTCGGATCATAATATCTGCTCTGCAAATAGTAGAATCCAGTATCGGTATCATAGTAATATCCACGGTAACGAATAGGATTATACAAACCAACGATATTGCCAGAATTTGTTACCTTACCCCAAGCATCATAGGTATAGTTTGCAACTACTGAGCCGAAGGCATTGAGAATCTTTACGACATCCCCCTGCAAGTTCTCTACATAATAGTATTGCGTACCATTGTAAATGAACGAATATGCAGAACCGCTCTCGTCATACAAGAAGTCCATATAATTGGTTCCCCAAGTCTGACGAATCAAAAGCTTGTCCGCGCCGTTTTAGAAACACAAAAATTTTTCAGATGGCAAGCACCGCCTAAAAGACGATGCTTGCTTTTTCTTAGAGCTTTTAGTTTTCCAACAAAGGAATATTATCTTTGCGATCAAACTCGACTGCATAATCATATGCTGTCTTTCCTTCGTTTGATTTACAATTCTTGTCTGCACCGTAATCCAATAAAAGCTGAATCATTTCCGGTGTGGAATCTCTCGCTGCAAACATCAATGCCGTCATTCCGATGGAATTGTCGTTCACATCACAGTATTTTTCATCCAACAACAATTTTACAATTTCTATTCTGTCATTGGTAACACTATGCTGTAACACCCTCATCCAGTTTACATTGTCATGATTACAATTTTCTAATGCATATCGAAATGATTTCATGACTTTTTCTTCCTCCTCGGGATCATGTTCTGGGCTTTCCCCATAACCCGTGTGAACAATATCCATCAAAATAGACGCTTTTCCTCCGGAATATTCAGTTGTATAATCCAACGAAGCACCGTATTGAATGAGTAACAAAGAAACCTCATACCAATTTTCAGCCTTTATTCTATAAGTCGTAGATAGGGGCGTATGTCCATCATTACAATTCGGATCTGCTCCATTTTCAAGCAAAAATATGATCAAATCTAAATTATCCATAGCACAAGCCTGAATAAATGGATAATTTACCCTCCAACCCATAACCGAATGCCACCATTTTGATGTAAGAGCTGGATATGTGTTGATACAAGATGGTTTTTCTGTAATGATTTGTTGAACCGTAGTCATATTCTCCTCTTTGATCGCTTCAACTAATTTTTTTGAATAGTAATAATTACTATTCAATTTGCTATTTAAAATCATGATTGAACCAACACCCATTAAAAATAAAATAGATACTGCAATAATACAAATTCTCTTTCTCACTCTAAACCTCCGCATCACTCAAAAAAACGAATAATTTCATTGACGATTGGCCCCAGTCTTCATCACTGTTTCCAAATATTACCCAAGGAATTATATCTGCACCTAAATGTCCAATACTTTCTATACTATACCACAATTCACTTTGTTTTTCAAAACAAAAATGTGCCGTTCACATGTTTTTACTTCTTCCGGTCTTTTGCGAAAAAACCAAGCGCATCCTTCAAGATGTTGTTTGCTTCACGCAATTCTGCATTTTCTCTCTCAAGCTCAAGATTCCGAATGCGGAGTTCCTCTTCGCTCATCGATTTTGTTTCTTTGGGCTTGTGCTTGCTGTGATTGCGCCAATCCGCCAACGTGTAATACGGGATTCCAAGCTGGGCTGCCGCTTTCTTGTTTCCGATTTCATCCGACAGTCGGATTGCTTCTTCTTTAAATTCTTTGCTGTAAGTGGTCATTTCTTTTTCCTTCTTTCTGATTTTTTCTTGTTTCTATTATAT
>SVRL01000001.1 GCA_015064845.1 Oscillospiraceae bacterium
GACCTCTTCGGAGTTCATCCGAAGAGGTTTTCTTCTGTTTTCACCACATATTTTAAGCATTTTTCTCCCCGCAAGCAGAACTTGACACGGTCAAGCAAGTTTCAGAGCAATTTTTTCTCTGCCTTGACTTCACGTTTCGGATATGCTATAATATATTCAATCACAGAAAAGAAAGGCAGATATAATATGAAAATAAAAGCTGCAATTTTTGATATGGACGGCACGTTGATCGACTCCTTGAAAATCTGGGATGTTTTATGGAGTAAAATGGGAGAAAAATATTTAAACGATCCAAGTTTCACTCCCGGCGCAGAAGATGACAAAAAAGTGCGTACACTCACATTGAAAGATGCCATGGAATTGATTCACCGGCATTATCATCTTGGCGAAAGCGGAAACGAACTTTTGATGTTGGCAAATCAAGTTTTGAGCGACTTTTATAATCATGATGTCATGTTAAAAGACGGTGTTCGGGAATTTCTTGAACACTTCAAAAACAATGGTGTCAAAATGTGTCTCGCCACTGCCACCGCCCCCGATCTTTTGAATTCGGCAATGCAACATTGTGATATCAGCAAATATTTTTTAAAAACCTTTTCTTGCAGTATATTGGGAAAAGGAAAAGAAGAACCCGATATTTATCTGCTCGCCGCTGATTTTTTGGGCGAAGATATCACGGAAACCTGGGTTTTTGAAGATTCCTTGGTGGCGATCGAAACTGCAACGAAAATAGGTATGCCGACAGTCGGCATCTACGACTGCTTCAATTTCGGTCAAGATAAAATCAAAGAAATCGCGACGATATATATCGGTCCCGGAGAAACTTTATTGAAAATCATCGAAAATGCTTGATCTATCCCAAAAATAAAAAAGCGGCGAATCGCCGCTGATGGTTGCTCGCCTATCCAAGTTTTGTTTGCATCAAAACGACGCAAACGGCGAGGTTAAAATTGAGCAATTTTCTATAGTATAAAATATAACAGGAGATAAAAACAATGAAACAAATCGGCAGAGAGGTTTGCTTTCTCAAAACGGGAGAGCACAATCCGCGAAACGGAGAATCTTCCTTCCTCAGACTTCGCGACGGACGTATTATGTGCGCCTATACAAAGTATTACGGTGATGATTGGAACGATCACGCCATCGCCAGATTAGAAGCAATCTATTCTTCCGACGAAGGAGAAACTTGGTCGGAAAGTTCCGTTCTGATTGCAAAAGATTCGCAAGCACTCAATCTCATGTCAGCAAGTTTAATCCGTTTGGATAACGGTGATCTGGGCGTTCTGTATCTCCGCAAGTCCATGAAGGATAAAAAACTTTTATGTATGCCCTATTTCGTCCGTTCATCGGATGAAGGAAAAACATTTTCCGATCCTGTTTCCTGCATGAATATGGACGGATATTATTGTGTAAACAACGACAGATTGATTCGATTGAAAAACGGCAGAATCATGTTCCCCGCCGCATATCACGGAGAATCGGGCAAAAAGCTTGCTCCGGGTATGCTGACCGTTTGTTATTCGGATGATGACGGAAGAACCTTTCATCAGATCGAAAAATTTGTGCGTTCTCCCTATAACGATGATACTCAGCTTCAGGAACCCGGCCTTTATGAACTCCCCGATGGAAGAATCTGGATGTTTTGCCGAACCGCTTACGGACACCAATACCAATGCTTTTCCGATGACGGCGGCATGACTTTCAACAATGTAATGCCGTCATTCCGTTTCACTTCTCCCGACTCCCCCATGCAGGTCCGCTCCGTTCATGGACGTACGGTTGCCATTTTCAATCCGATTGGTTATCATTGTCTCAGAGAGGACATTGAGAATTGGAAAAGTCCCAAAAGAACACCTTTCGTTCTGGCGGTCAGCGATGACGGCGGACTTTCTTTCGTGGATATGAATTCCACGTTCAAAGACGGCGGATTTCGCTCCTTTTCTTCAAAGTGTCGTTTGTTGGAAAGTGATACGAAAAACAGTTATTGCTATCCTGCAATCATTGAAACAAAAGACGGCTTCCTCGTGGGATATTATCACAGCGACAATACCCCTATCTGCCTGAATGGAACAAAAATCACAAAGGTAGATCTTTCCGAATTTGATTTTTCATAAAGCTTATCCACGCGGCGAAGAAATGTTCTCTTTGCCGCTATTTTTTTACATTTTCCTTGATTTTCAGCGTTTTTATACCCCGCAAGCAATGCTTGACACGGTCAAGCAAGATATTCTTTACATTTTTCTCTGTTTATGTTATAATAACGGCATATGAAAGGAGGTCTTTTTATGACCGTCGGTGAAAAAATACAATATTACAGAAAAAGGATCGGGCTTTCTCAAGAGGCACTTGGTCAAAAAATGCTCGTCAGCCGTCAGACTGTCAGCCTTTGGGAAATGGATAAAACTCTACCTACCATTGATAATTTACTTCGGCTGAAAGAAATTTTTTCGGTTTCCATAGATGATATTTTAAGCGAATCCGAATTGGCGGAAGCAAAAGCAGCTATGCCCAAAGAAGTTTATACATTCCGGCACGAAAAAAGCGACCTGCAAAAAATTTTCAAACAATTACGCCTCATTTTCATAAAACAGAATGTCATTTTCTTTTGTCTGATCTATATTTTTCCTTTGATAGCCTGTCTGAGAAAGGATGTACCCGATATCACTTTCGGCGGCATTTTGGGCGCTTTTTTGATCAGCCTCTTTTTAACTATAAAAAGTTATATTCTTTATAAAAAATCCCTTAAAATCAGTGAAAACAAAGTACCAAAAAATATCTATTCTTATCAAATATTTGACGGATACTTTTGTCTGAATATTTCTCAAAACGAAGAAATTACGAAAACAATGAAAATATATTTTGAAGATATAGAAAAAATCCTTTCCATTGACGAATATTTCATTTTGGAAATTGCAGGGCAACATCATTTTTTGAAAAAAGCGTTATTGTCCGACGATTCCATATTCTTTTCCCTTTATAAAAATCCCATAAAAAAGGAAACAGCCAAAACTCCCAAAAACCGTTTGGAAACGATTTCAAACCTTCTGCTCGCTTTTTCAATTGCTTCTATTTTTCTTGGGCTGTTCAGTACATGCTTACCTTTGTTATTCAATAAAATGCTCATGATTCCGGATGTCATGTGGATGTCCTTTCTGTTTCTTCCTATTCCGATCGCTTCCATTTTATTTGGTTTTTATTTAAGGAAAAACGGATATAAATACAAACCTAATGTGCTGATCGGCTTGATTATGGCAATCTTCCTTTGTTTTATGGGTTCGACTTCTTTCTTTTCTTCAAATCCTTATTCTCATAGCGACGAGGCGATTTCAAAAGCAGAAGAAATGATGGGTATTGATATACCTCCGCATTTGCGCATCAATACCATGGATTGGACAAAAAGCACACAACATAATTTGCGCGGATATGTTTATAGCACAAGCGACATTTATTTCGAATCTCACGCTGTGGAAGAATTTGAAAGAAATTTGCCGAATGATCTGAAATGGATATCCTCCATCCCCAACGAATTGGTCGGTATCATCTCCACGGAATGCGAAATTTCATCAGGTGATTATTATATCATATATAACACCGATACAGGAGAATTCAATACCCTGCCAAGCAAAAGCGGAACGTATAAATTTATCAACTTATTATACGATACAGAAAAAAACACCATGAAACTGATAGAATATCAAATAGAATACAGTAAGTAACAAGCCGAGCGGCAAAGAATCTTTCTCTTTGCCGCCATTTTTATTTTAAATTCAAAAAGCACTTGACAAATTAAATACTTCGTGATATGATGTATTTCGCAAGGAGGGGTATAAAATGGATATTCAATTAAAACGAGGACTGCTGGACGTATGCGTATTGGCAGCCATCAAAAACGAAGATTCTTACGGCTATAAAATCCTGAAAGATATAAAACCGTATCTCACAATGTCGGAATCAACGCTTTATACCATATTGAAACGCTTGGAAACTTCCGAAATGCTGACGGTCAGAACAGCCGAACACGGAGGAAGACTGCGAAAATATTATCACATCACAAACGCAGGCTTAAAACGCATCGAAGATTTTAAGCGCGAGTGGAGCGAAGTCATGTCGATTTATCAATTTGTAACAAAGGAGGATGATAAAAATGAATAAGCAAGAGTTTCTCGCAAAGTTGCAGACAAACCTTTCGGGATTGCCCGAAAAAGAAGTGCAAGACAGTCTCGGTTTTTACAGCGAAATGATTGATGACCGAATGGAAGAAGGTCTTTCCGAAGAAGACGCCGTCCGTGAGATCGGTTCTGCGGAAGATATCGCCAAACAAATCATATCGGAAACACCCCTGATCAAAATCGTCAAAGATAAAATCAATCCCAAACGAAAAATACAAGCGTGGGAAATCGTTCTTTTGATTCTCGGCGCTCCGCTTTGGCTTTCCTTGATGATTGCCGTTTTTGCTATCATACTTGCCGCTTATGTTTCCATTTGGGCAGTAGTCATTTCCTTTTGGGCAGTATTTGTTTCTCTGATTGCTGTCGCTCTCTGCGGTATTGGCGTCGGTGCAGGATTGATATGGAACAATCATATTTTGTCGGCATTCTTGCTCATCGGCACAAGCTTTGTTTGCGCGGGACTTTCCGTCTTCTGTTTCTATGGATGTAAAGCGGCAACCAAAGGCATCATTCTGCTCGCAAAAAAAATAATTTTCGGAATAAAAAACAGTTTTATGAAAAGGAAGAAAACGGCATGAAAAAACAAACAAAACTATGGCTGATTGCGGGAGCCATTCTGATTGCGCTCGGATTCATACTGTTTATCGCAGCCATGACGGCAACCCGAGGGGATTTCTCAAAAATCAGCACTGCAAATTATCAAACCAATACACATACAATCCATGAAACATTCCGCAATATAGAAATCAAAACCGATACTGCGGATATTTTCTTCGTCCCCTCCGAAGACGGAATCTGCAAAATCATTTGCTATGAAGAAGAAAACGCCGCACATTCCGTTTCGGTTCAAAATGAAACGCTCATCGTTCAAGTTACCGACAAGCAAGATTGGTTTCATATCGGCATTGTAAACGATTCTCCCAAAATTACCGTTTATCTGCCCGAAAATGAATACGCTTCCCTTCTCATTCGGGAAAGTACCGGAGATATTGAAATACCAAAAGCGTTTACGTTTCAAAATATGGATATCACCGCAAGCACAGGAGATGTCAAAAATTATGCCTCTGCTTTGGAAAATATAAAGATCAAAACAAATACGGGAGATATTCTCACGGAAAATATTTCCGCAAAAAACCTAAAAATTTCCGTTTCCACAGGAAAAATAAACGTAACGTCGATGGTTTGTGAAGAAACTTTTGAAATCAATGTCAGCACGGGAAAAACAAAGCTGAGCGATATTTCGTGCAAAAATCTGATTTCAAAAGGTTCCACGGGAGATATTTCCATGATAAACTTACTTGCCTCAGAACGGATTTCCATTGAAAGAAGTACGGGGAATATCCATTTTGACGGTTGCGATGCAAACGAACTTGCGCTGAAAACCTCCACGGGGGACGTCAAAGGCACACTCCTTTCCGATAAAACATTTGCTGTCGAAAGCAGCACGGGAACGATTACCGTCCCGAAAAATACAGTCGGAGGAAAATGTGAAATTGCTACCGATACGGGAGATATCAAAATCAATATCCGATAAAGTCAAAAAGGCCGACGGTTAATCAAAACCGCCGACCTTTTTATTTATCTTTTAATGATAACGAATTTCAACGTTGGTTGCAAGCGCCGAAGAACCTGGATTACCATCCGGTGCTCTCGTAGTGCCAATCCAAAACGCGCCTTTTCCGGTGCCGCCTGTTCCTTCCGAACCGCCTCTGCCTCCCGTAAAGGAAACATCCGATTTTGTCTTACCATTGATAAACGAGCATTGAATGTCATTGGCTTGGATTGCGGATGCACCGTTTCCTCCGTTTCCACCTCGACCGCCGGAAGAACCGCTGCTGTTACTGGAACCGCCTTTTCCGCCTTTTCCGCCGTTTCCGCCCGTAACGGTAAAGGTTGTTCCGCAGGTGATGTTCAACATTCCGTTGCAAACGATAACAGTATTTGCGTTTGATCCATGTCCGCCGGGTTCACCGTTTCCAATCTGAACATAACCCGCCAATCCGTCATAACTTTTACCGGGCGAACCATCTGCGCCCTTCGTTGTCTTCAATGTAACGGAAGAACCCATAACGCTGAGATTTAAATTATACGCATTGGAATAGATGACAGTACGGGAAGTTTCAAAATTCACATCGGAAAGCATAAGGTCATAAGAATTCGTTCTGCTTTCGATCTCAAACGTGACGTTATAATAAGTGGTACCGTTGCTGACAACTTTGCACTTTCCTGCATTACTGCCGAATACGAATTGATAATTTTTTGAGCCCTGCAATGCAAAGGTATGAAGATGCAATTCGATCGGAGTCGGAGAATCATAGTAGAATCTTACGGTATTTCCGCTTTCCTTTACCGTACAAGCGGCATAAAATTCATTATAAGAAAGGTACTGACGGCATTCCCATTCTCCGCATTCGCATTTCCATTCCTCTTTCGAGTATACGTGTCCTGCCAACGGGGTAATCTGCTGGGCTACAAGAATTGCATGACATACGGAACAATGACTGCCTTCCGTCAAGCCCGTTTTCGTACAGGTTGCGGGTACTGCCGCATCAATTACTGCTTTATGTCCGAGCGCAGATACCGTTTGCTGTGCTTTCAGAACTTCATTACATACGGAGCAATGAATGCCTTCCGTCAGACCCGTTTTCGTACAGGTTGCAGGTACTGCCGCATCAATTACTGCTTTATGTCCGAGCGCAGATACCGTTTGCTGTGCTTTCAAAACTTCATTACATACGGAGCAATGACTGCCTTCCGTCAGCCCCGTTTTCGTACAGGTTGCAGGTACTGCCGCATCAATTACTGCTTTATGTCCGAGCGCAGACACCTTTTGCTGTGCTTTCAGAACTTCATTACATACGGAGCAATGAATGCCTTCCGTCAGACCCGTCTTCGTACAAGTCGGAGCAATCGCCTTATCAATTGCTTCTTTATGTCCGAGCGCAGGCACCTTTTGCTGTGCTTTCAGAACTTCGTTACATGCAGAGCAATGACTGCCTTCCGTCAGACCCGTTTTCGTACAAGTCGGAGAAACCGCCTTATCAATTGCTTCCTTATGTCCGAGCGCAGATACTGTTTGCTGTGCTTTCAGAACTTCATTACATACGGAGCAATGACTGCCTTCCGTCAAACCCGTTTTCGTACAGGTTGCAGGTACTGCCGCATCAATTACTGCTTTATGTCCGAGCGCAGATACTGTTTGCTGTGCTTTCAGAACTTCATTACATACAGAGCAATGACTGCCTTCCGTCAAACCCGTTTTCGTACAAGTCGGAGAAACCGCCTTATCAATTGCTTCTTTATGTCCGAGCGCAGGCACCTTTTGCTGTGCTTTCAGAACTTCGTTACATGCAGAGCAATGACTGCCTTCCGTCAAACCCGTTTTCGTACAAGTCGGAGAAACCGCCTTATCAATTGCTTCCTTATGTCCGAGCGCAGGTACCTTTTGCTGTACTTTCAGAACTTCATTACATACGGAGCAATGACTGCCTTCCGTCAAACCCGTTTCCGTACAAGTTGCCGGAATCGCAGGATCTGTTACGACTGTATGAGAAATTTTGCTCAACGTCTCAACGTAAGAATCCTTGCAACGGGAACAAGAAAATGTATTTTTACCTTCCGTTACGCAAGTAGGTTCAACTTTTTCGGAAGAAACATAATCATGTCCCAATTCGGATGTATAATCCTTTACCGTATCCTGACCGCATTGCGTACAAATCAATTTGGTAAAACCTTTCTCTGTACAAGTAGGATTCTGAATCTTGGAAACCTGATAATTATGATTGGTTGCAGGTAAAAAATCCCTTTGTTCCGTTACACCGCACTGCGTACAAAGATAATCTGTATATCCGTTTTCCATACAAGTGGGTGCATGAACCGCAGAAGCTTGCCATGCGTGTTCTGCTTTGAGAATCACACCGGTTTCCATAAACTGACATTTCCTGCATACTCTGGATTTGGAACCCTCTGCCGAGCAAGTCGCACCCTGAATCGTATGCCATTCTCCAAAAGCATGCTCACAAACCGTACTCTCGTTTGAGCCGTTCTGCTGCTGATCAGAATTACAGGAAGCAAAACCAAAACAACAGATACTCAAAATGAAAATCGATAAAAACAATTTTTTCAATAGATGCCTCATAAACATACTCCTTTTGTTAATTCTAATGAAAATAGTATATCATACCTTTTTCCGTCTTTCAAGTAGTTTTTCAAATCTTCCAAAAAAGTTAAAAAATGTAAAATATTTTGCTCAGCACCATCCGCAGAAAACAAATTTTCTTGATTTCAATGCAAAACTATGATAAAATATATCTATCAAAATTGAAGCAATGGCATTTCAATAAGGAGGATCCAAAAATGAAAGAAGAAATCATTATGGCTGTGAATCTCGGAACGGGAACACCGCAAAATCGCAAAGTACGCCTATTCTGAAAAAACATTCTTGGAATATGCTCATTTATCAATATGAAATCTGAATTTTTCATCTGAAATCAATCTTCTCAAGCATCATATTCTTGATTCAGGTTTTAATTTTATAATTTTCTAAAAATTGGGATTTTCTTTTTCTCTTGATTTCGGCAAAGCTTTGTGCTATAATGAGAGAAGAAACGGGATTTCTTCGTTTACAAACAGGAAATCTCGGGAAAGGAATGTCAAATCGTATGGCAAAAGAACCTTTTTTCAAAATTAACTTTCTGAAATCCGCATCCAAAACCGATGCGGCATGGGAGGCTTATACAAAAACTTATGGCGATTGGATGGCAAATGCCTTCCAAGATCAAAAAAAGGTCAAAGAACAATTTCTTTCCGCCTTGGATTCTTTGCATAAAAACTACCCCAAAGCAGCCGTCCAGACATTGGACAGCGAATTAAAAACATTTTGCAAAACCGACGCAGAAAAAGCAGTGTGGCTCTTTTTTATGGGAGTTGCGCATGAAGCTATGGAGCAATATGCAAATGCGCTCCTCTACTTCACTTCCGCCTCGGAATATGAAACGGAAGGTCCCGCAATCTATCAAAAATTGGCTGATTGTGCCTACCGGGAAGAACTTTTCGGCTTTGCTGAATGTAACTATCAAGAAGCCATCCGACTTTATGAACAAGAAAAAGACGTATCTTCACACACGCTTGCCGCATTATATGCATCTCTTGCGTCTTGTCTTATCATGATGCATGATCACAATGCTGCCGAAGAAGCACTCATACATTCCGAAAAGTTGGAAAATAAACTGGCGGAAGCTCAAAAAGCAAGATCTCTTCTCTACGCTGTAAGAGGAGAATTTGAAAAAGCAGAAGCATCTTTGAAACTCGCGTTGAAACAAGAAGGCGTGAGAAGAGATTCCGTTCTCCAAAAGCAAATGGATGATATCCGCTCCGGAACAAGTGAGCATTTTTCCACAATTTTTGTGGAAAACTCTGAGATCCAATCCTTTTGGCGATGGTTTTCCAAACGTCTCGATGCCTATCTCGCCGTTTTGGACTCAGACCGGATAGATGAAATCACAAAAATGACATCGGAAATTTCACAAAGATTAAAAAAAGTTTTTCCTTTTATACAGTCTGCAATCTCTGTTTCCGCTTATAAAAACGAAACATACTCCATTTTCGTTGCGGATTTTTATATCAAATCCCTTTCCGACGGTTTGGAAGCATTATTTACGGAAATCCCCGAATCCGTCAAAGAAAAAGTAAATTGGATCAAAATACATTAAATCCGAACAAAATACATTCCCAAAACACATTTAGAAAGGAGCTCTGCTTATGAAAAAATACCTTCTTCCCGAAAGCGGCAATTTTTATAAAGCCAACCTGCATTGTCATTCCACGGTTTCCGACGGTGGTTGGACTCCGGAACAGCTCAAAGAAGAATATGCAAAGCGCGGCTATTCGATCATTGCCTATACCGATCATAACATCATGATCCCCCACCATGACCTGACAGATGAAAAATTTCTTGCTTTAACGGGTTTCGAAATGGATTTCAATCTTTACAAAGATGGTACCATGCCCAAAACTTGCCATATCTGCTTCATTGCCCTCTCTCCCGAACAACGCAAACAACCGAACTGGCACGAACGCTATTTGTACGGAAATACCGCCAAATATAAAGATCAAGTTGAAATTTATGAAGATGAAACACCCCTGTTTCGTCGTTATACACCCGAATGTATCAATGCCGCCATCAAAAATGCGCGTGAAAAGGGATTTTTCGTCACTTACAACCATCCCGTGTGGTCCAGAGAAACGGGTGAAAATTACAATGCTTACGAAGGCATGAACGCCATGGAAATCTGCAATTTCGGTTGCGTGATCGCAGGTTATCTCGATTACGTGCCTCAAATCTATGACGATATGCTGGCGCACGAAAAACGCATCTATTGTATCGCAACGGATGATAACCACAACCGTTTCCCTGCCGATCATCCCAGAACGGGCTCCTTCGGCGGTTTCACGGTTATCAAAGCGGAAAAACTGGAATACGAAACGATTGCAAAAGCTTTGGTTGACGGTCATTTCTATGCTTCGCAAGGACCTGAAATCCATTCTCTTTGGGTAGAAGACAATACGATTCACGTTACTTGCTCTCCTGCCGAACGTGTCATTCTGACCTGCGGACAAAGACGCGCGCAAATCGTTCTGCAAGACGAGCTCGGCGCTCCCGTAACGGAAGCGGCATTCCCGATTCAGCCGCAGGACGGTTACGTTCGCATCACGGTCGTAGATGAAAAGGGACGTCCCGCTGACACAAACGCATATTTCACTGACGAAATCTGCGAATAATCGCATTATGAAAAACTTAAAAGCGTTGAAACGGAAAAATCCGTTTCAACGCTTTTTTTACCGACCGTATATATTATTGCAAAATTTCCACACCGTTCGGCGCATTGATCTTTGTAGAAATACTGCCGTCTGCATTTTTACGGTGTTCCACCGTCAGTTTACCAAAAGGCGTCGCCATACCGCCCCGAACGTGTTTCAACGAACCGAGATGAGGTTTGATCTCAATTTTGGTACAGCCCTCCCCGACAATATGCAGCCCGAGCACATATTCCGTCAAAAAGGCAACGGGACCGGAAGACCATCCGTGACAAAGACTGTGGCGGAAGCCCTTATAACAGTATTTTCCGTTATCTCCGTGAATATCCACCTGATTTTTATCACAAATTTCATCCAATCGGCAAGCATTTTCCACCCATTTTATATCAAAATCTTCCCAGAATGTTGTCGCTCCGAGATCAAGCATGGCACAGTAATACGTTTTCAGCGCATCCAAAATTTCTTCTTCCGGACAACATTTCGACATTCCCGTTAAAATATAATAACTCATAAACGTAGAAAAGCCTTCCGCACCGCCTTTTTGCAACCGTTCGATACAATCTTCGCCGGCAATATCTGCAAGAAGCAGTAACGCCGCAATTTGCTTCAAATCTCCGCAAGATTCTTTTTTATTTTCAGCAAGATTTCGTACCGCTTTACATTCTTCTTTCAATTCTTCTTCTCCGAGAACGGAAAGAATTTTTTCACAAGCGCGCATACAAAGAATCAAAAGTGCTCTTGTTCCCGCTTTTGCGGAAGGAAATCCCTTAGACGGCCAATCAATAAAATCACTTGCAGTAAAATCGCCGTTTTCATCCACATTTTCAAGAATCTGTCGAATCAATCTTACGGTATAATCCTTTTGTTCCTGCAAATATTCTCTTTTACCCGTATAAAAGACCCATTCTTCCAAATTGATCAGCCACCAGAGCGAATATGTGGCAATGCCGTTGATCCATGTCGGCAAAACCGTATTATGCGCAGAAAGCGCAAGTCCGTTATAAATCTGCGGAACATCTCCCCATACGTATTTGACGGTTTTCAATTCGGGAGAAAGGTCTCCGATCCAAACCAATCGGTCGCGCTTGATGCCGTCCCAGATTTCATTCTGCAAGCACAAATGACAAGTATACGCTGCCGTATCATAAATGCGGTTTAGCGTTTCATCGTCGGATTCAAAACTTCCGATATATTCATATGGCTGATAGATCAACATCGCCTGAACGGTTTTGAGCTGAACCTTGGCAGGAGTCAAAAGCTCCAGATAAACAAAACGAAAGCCCGTTGCCCCATATTCGCTTACCGTCCAGCTTTTGCTCGTAAACTCAAAATCACGCATGCTATGGTCATTGGTTGCGTTTTTTTCTCCGATGTGAGAAAGTGCTTCTCCCGCAGACTCACCGAAACAAATACGGAATTTGACCTCTTCTTCTCCCGTACGGATACGGAATAAGGAAATCGAAATGCCTCCGTGAAGCTCCGTACCGAAGTCCAACAAAATTCCCGATTTTTCCTCTTCTGTGGAGATCATCGTTGTAATTTCAGGCTCATGCGTACCGATCTGACGGTTTTTATAACGCAAAAGCCGCTCTTCTCCCTTCCAGAAACCTTTGGTCAGAAGAATTTTTTTCGGAACCAAATATTTTTTGACACGGGTATCCGTATCGTTAAAACGTATTTCTTTTAACATACTGTTACCTCATTCTTCTCATTCTTTATAGGACATTGAAACAGTCTTTCAATCATTCATCAATATAACGAACGAAATTCATAATATCAATGAATGCTTTTCTTCCCTTTGCTTATATTTTTTAACGAAGGAAAACACTGTATCTAAAGATATAATAACACAAAGAACCATTTTTTTCAATGCGTTTTTTCTTTTCCATACAATAAAATTGTCCGTATATTCAATGAATATACAGACAATCATTTTTCAGAAAATTTTCTTATTTATTCTTTTCACGAACATCATCCATCAAAGCGTGAATGCGATCAACGGGGTTCAAAAGCGAGCTGATAGAAGCATCCTGATTCATATTTTCGATAATATATGCAACAAACTTACTCATATCGACCTCTGTATACCAAGGACGTTCCAAAATTGCGGGAGCGCGATAATTGAGGTTGGTTGTAAAGATTCTGTCAATCTTTCCTTCTTCATAAGCTTTATCGAATTTTTCGGGACCGGATGTAAACAAACCGAAGGTGGCAAAAACAAATACGCGGCGTGCACCTTTTTCCTTGAGCTGTTCCGCAAGATCCAAAACGGATTCACCGCTTGCGATCATATCGTCAACAACAATCAAATCTTTTCCTTCGACGGGCTTTCCAAGGAATTCATGCGCTTCAATGGGGTTTCTGCCATCGATCACAATCTTATAGTTGCGGCGTTTGTAGAACATACCGAGATCCACGCTAAGCAGAGAAGAATAATACATAGATCTGGACATTGCGCCTTCATCGGGAGCGATAATCATTGTGTTTTCAGGATCAAAGGTAATATCGGGATATTCCGTAACAAGTGCCTTCAGCATCTGATATGCGGGACGTACGTTATCAAAACCACCATAAGGAATTGCCTGCTGTACGTTGGGGTCATGGGCATCGAAAGTAACGATATTGGTAACACCATTATCCACAAGTTCCTGCAAAGCCATCGCACAGTCGAGAGATTCTCTCGCAGTTCTGCGGTGCTGTCTGCCTTCATAAAGCATAGGCATGATCAAAGTTACTCGACGAGCCTTGCCACCGATTGCACAAAGCATACGTTTGATATCCTGATAATGATCATCAGGGCTCATGGGAACATTCATGCCGTACATTTTGTAGGTCACACCGTAGTTGAAAACGTCAGCATAAATATAAACGTCATGTCCTCTCAAAGTCTCGTGAATAATCGCCTTGCCTTCACCGGAGCCAAAACGAGGGCATTCCGCATTGACAAGATACGTAGAACGATCTGCTTCATCACGCGAACTGTGCAAATAACCGTCAACCTTTGAAAGAAAATCTTCGCAGCCTTTCATACCGATAATGCTGAGTTCACCAAAATATTTCTGATCCATTTTTTAGTCCTCCTTATGCAGGTCGAATTTTATATGAATTTTATTGATTATAAATTAAATGAGAAAGCTATTATTTTAAAGATTAAATGCCCGTTCAAGCTCTCCGAACGCCTCTGGATCAATGCCGTGAGGTTCTTCTCCGAAAGCCGAAACTTCAATCAACGCTTTTGCGCTGTATTCCAGCATTTCCAATTTATCAAATGCTTTGAGCAAAGAAGTTCCTGTCGCAATCACACAGTCATTTTCAATGATTGCCGTTGGATTTTTTCCCGTAATTGCTTCAGCAAGCATTTCCGCAGACGTAAAAGAAGAGCCCACCGGATATTTCTGTACATTTCTCAAAGAAATGTAAATTTCCGGAAGCAAGCGAATGTCCAATTCTTTGTCCGTAACGGCATACGCCATAGCAGAAGCCGGACGGGCTTCAATGATACTTTTGACAGAAGATTCCTTTGCATAAACTGCTTGATGAAAAACAACCGTCGGAGAAGGAATCTTTCCCTCTTCCCGTTTACCGTCTTTGATCCAAACCAATTCTTCCGGTCGGATATCCCGACGATCTTTTTGATCCGGTGTAATCAAAAAAGAACCATCAGAAAGTTTACATGAAAAAACGCCGCCTTCGCTTGTAATATATTGCTTTTCGTACGCACGACGGATAAAAGAACAAAGTTCTCTTCGCGCCAGGAGTTCTTCTCCGAAATGTTCAGACGAAATAAACTCCCCCATCCCTGCCGCAACTTCCCGATTGAAATTGTCTTTATCATTCTGAGAAAGAATCGAGATTTTACCGCCTATCATTTTTGCATTTTTTTGTATATCGGAGCAAAGAACCAATGTTTCAAAAGCTTGAAATGCCTGATAAAGCGTTATATCTCCGATAACAATACCGTGACGTTCCATTAAAACGGCATTGATACCCTTTGCAAATTCTGCCGAAAGCTTGTCTCCGAGCGCCGAACTTCCAGGAATCTCGTAAGACACGGAAGAAACGGGTTTCATTGGAGCCCTCGTATCGACAAGCAAAGATGTATTCGGAATTTGATTTAAAAGACTACCCGCAATCACAGTGGGTGGGTGCGCGTGCAAAACCGCTTTGATATCGGGACGTTTTTTGTAAATTGCCAAATGAAAAGGATATTCCGCAGAAGGTCTGTAAATTCCGCTGATCGTACCGTCCGGCTTAATCTGCATAATATCTTCCCTGCGCAAATTACCCTTGTCCACGCCGCCCGGACTGATCCAAACCGTTCCCTGTGCATCGCGAACGGAAAGATTGACACCCAAAGCCGTTGTCATATTGTGATCGTAAATACGATTCATCAGCGTAACGATCTGATCTGCGGGATGAAGCATTTCAAACATCATGGCAATCTCCTTACATCCAATATCAAAAAGGGAAATCGGTCAATTTTTTAAAAATATTGGGACTTATTTGAAAACCCAAAAACAATTTTCCCTAATAAAACAGCTGAAAAAACGAGCTGATCTTCTCATTTTTTCAAATAAGTCCCAATGCCGGACAGAAACAGGTAATCCCGTTTCTGTCCGAAATCAAGAAAATAAATTTTCTAAAAAAGATTATCTCTTGGAAAGAACTTCTTTTTCGTAAGCCTTTACTTCGTCGAACCAGCTTGCATCGGCAGCAACGCCTGCACGAGCGCAATATTCAGCCCAAACAGCGCCGTAAGGAAGCATTTTAACTTCTTCCTGCATAACCATAAGTTCTGTAAAGTTGCTTTCGTCCTGCAATTTCGCAAGCATAGCATTGGGTGTGCAAAGTGCCATCAAGAGAGCTTTCTGGAAACTTCTGAAACCAACTGTCCAAGCGGAAATACGGTTGATGCTTGCATCGAAATAGTCAAGAGCGATATAAGTACGGTCAAGAGCATCGCAACGAACGATTTCCTTTGCGATTTCTTTGGTTTCGTCATCAAGAAGAACAACGTGGTCAGAGTCCCAACGGATGGGTCTGGTTACGTGAAGCGCAATCTCATCGAAGAAGCAGAGGAGCGCGGGAATCTTATCGGAAACAACTTCCGTGGGATGATAATGTCCGTTATCCATGAGGGGCAGACATTTATCTTTATTCATAGCGGCAATGCTGAGTGCGAATTCTGCGCTGCCGGAAGTGAAAGCTTCTACGCCGATACCGAATACTTTGGATTCCACGCAGGGTTTAACCTTGTTGAAATCGAACGGTTCGGAAAGAATCTGTTCGATGGAATCTTTGTAACGCATTCTGGGGCCCATACGGTCTGCGGGAATATCCTTGAAGCCGTCACCTGTCCAGATATTCATAACGCAAGGAATTCCTGTTTCTTCAGCAAAATACTGAGAAATGCGGATACAAGCCTTACCGTGAGCAATCCAGAAATCACGGACTGCTTTGTCGGGATGGCTGAGCGTCAGGCCGTCCTTCTGCATGGGGTGAGAGAAGAAGGTGGGGTTAAAGTCGATACCCATTCCTCTTTCTTTTGCAAATTCAACCCATTTCTTGAAATGCTTGGGTTCAAGCTTGTCGCGGTCAGCAAAACCGTCTTCGAAAATAGCGTAGCAAGCGTGAACGTTAAGTTTTTTCTTGCCGGGGCAAAGGGACATAACCTTGTCCATATCTGCCATAAGCTGTTCGGGAGTGGTTGCTTTGCCGGGATAGTTGCCCGTTGTCTGAATACCGCCCGTAAGCGCTCCGTCGTTGTCGAAACCGCCTACGTCGTCGCCCTGCCAACAGTGCAGAGATACGGGAATGTTGCTCAGTTTTTCAATCGCAGCTTCAACGTCAATGCCGTAAGCCGCAAAGCTTTCTTTTGCAAGTTCAAATGCTTTTGTAGACATAGTAGATCCTCTCCTGTTTTTATTTTTATGTTTTTATTTTTATGTTTTTATTTACGGTTTTATTATTTGCCGATGAGCTTCAGGAATCTGCCGTATGCTTCATCCCATGCAGCTTTCTTTTCGGTTTCGGGCTGATATTCCTTGATTTCAAAGGAATTTGCAATAATTTCTCTTGCTTCCCACATATCCTTGATTGCACCGAGAGCGATTGCCTGCGCCGCAATGTTACCGATTGCAGTAGCTTCTACGGGGCCTGCGTAAACAGGTCTGCCGCATGCGGTTGCCGCAAACTGAGAAAGCTGTTCTTCTTTTGTACCGCCGCCTACGATGTTGATCGCGGGAATTCTTTCGCCGCACATTTCATCAATGCATTCAACGGTATAACGGTAACGCATAGCCAAGCTTTCGAGAATGCAACGAACGATTTCACCCTTGGTCTGAGGAACGAACTGACCGGTTTCACGGCAGTAATCCGCAATTCTCTTGGGAATATTGCCGGGAGTTGCGAATCTTGCATCGTCCGTATCGATAAAACAACGAAGCGGTTCTGCTTCAGCAGCCATCGTGGCAAGTTCTGCAAAGGAAATCTTTTCGCCTTCTCTTTCCCACTGACGTTTGGATTCCTGTTCCACCCAAAGACCGGTAATGTTCTTGGAGAAGCGAATGGTATCACCGTAACCGCCTTCATTTGTGAAGTTATATTCTTTGGATTTTTCGCTGATAACGGGATCTTTGGTTTCCGTACCCATAATAGACCATGTACCGGAAGAAATCCAAATAAATTTTTCGCTCTTCGCGGGAACAGCGAGAACCGCACTTCCCGTATCGTGTGCGGCAACGGAAATTACCTTGGGATTGATTCCACCGAATTCTTCGGAAAGAGAGGGCAGGAAATTACCGCAAACCGTGCCGGGGGGAACGATCTTGCTGAACAGCTTATCGGGAAGATTGAACTTCTTGATCAGCTCATCGGACCAATCGCGTTTCTTTGCATCCAAAAGCTGGCTGGTGGAGGCAATGGTGTATTCCGTCTGCTTATAGCCTGTCAGGAAATAGTTGAGAAGGTCGGGCACGAAAAGCATATCCGAAGCGATATCAAAAATTTCAGGGCTGTTTTTCTGTACTGCCAGAAGCTGATAGAGAGAGTTCAGTTCCAATACCTGAATACCGGTAATGTCATAAACCTCGTCTGCGCTGACATAAGCTTCGGAATACGCGGGAATACCGACGGTGCGGAGATCGCGGTAATGAACGGGATTTGCAAGGAGGTGACCTCTTTTGTCAAGAAAACCGAAGTCAACGCCCCACGTATCAATACCGATGGAATCGATATCTCTATCTTCACCGGTTGCGCATTTGCGGATTGAGGTTTTGATCTCATGCAAAATGCGAACAATATCCCAGGTGTACTGACCTGCAACCATAACAGGTTCATTGGGGAAACGATGATTTTCTTCGAGCGTGATTTTCTCGCCGTCGAAGGTGCCAACAATACCGCGGCCGCTGGATGCGCCGAGGTCAATGGCAAGCATTTTGATTTTTTTCATAGTTTATATATCCTTTCAAATAAATTCTTTCAATTTTCAAAAGCATTGCGGAAAATTTTTTATTTCAATTCCGCAATGGCAACACCCGTATCGCCCTCTCCGAACGTACCGACACGAACGGAAGCCACTCTCGCGTCTCTGCGGAGAAAATCCGTAACGGCTTTTCGGAGCGCTCCCGTACCTTTTCCGTGAATGATACGAAGCGATTTTACTCCCGCGCGTTTGGCATCATCGATATACTTGTCCAGAAGGAAGCAAGCATCATCGGCGTAATTGCCGCGAAGATCAATTTCCGGATTGAACGCCGCAATTACACGGTCGCCAACGCTCTTGGCAGAAGACTTTTTACCGTTTTTATCTGTGAACGTAACCTTAACGCCGTCGATCAGCATAAGATTTTTGATATTGGTTTTCGTTTTGATAATGCCCGCCTGAACCTGCACGTTTCCTGATTTATCGGGATCGGAAAGCAAAATGCCCTTTTGACCGATATTGACCAAAACGACTTCATCGCCCTTTTTCAAAGGACGGGGAAGTTCATAGCCTTCCGCAGTTTTCGGATCAATGGGATCCAATTTATCACTGTTTGCTTTCAGGTGGATTTTAATATCTCTGCGTGCCGCATCAAGAGATTTCGCAAGATTTTCGCTTTCTCTCTCCTTTTTTACTTTTTCAAGCTCGGCAAATATATAATCACTGGAAAGTTTTGCGCTTTCCACCATCCGAACGGCAGTTGCTCTTGCTTTTTCAAGCTCTTTCTCCGCTTCTTTTTCCCTTTTCTCAACAAACTCGTCCATCTCCGCTTTCTCGCGTCTGGCCTGTGCAAGAAGCATTTGTGCTTCCGTCTTGGCTTTTTCCATCTCCATGCGTTCCTGTTCCAAACGCTCGATCACGCTTTCGAAACGGCGGTTTTCACCGGAAACATAACTTTCCGCACGCGCAATGATGGATGCGGAAAGTCCTAATTTTTGAGAAATGGCAAACGCATTGGATTTGCCGGGCGCACCGATAATCAATCGGTAAGTAGGGCGCAGAGTATTCACGTCAAATTCACAGGAAGCGTTGCAAACGCCTTCCGTATCAAGCGCATAAGATTTCAATTCCGCATAGTGCGTAGTTGCCGCACAAAGCGCTTTCTTTTCTCGGACAGCCTCAAGAATGGAAACCGCCAAAGCTGCACCCTCAACAGGGTCCGTACCTGCACCAACTTCATCGAAAAGAACCAAACAGCGATTTTCGATTGCGGCAAGCATTTCCACAATGTGAACCATGTGCGAGGAAAATGTAGAAAGGGATTGCTCAATGCTCTGTTCATCGCCGATATCGGCAAGAATATCATCAAATATGCACATCACGGATCCATCGGCAACGGGAATATGCAATCCTGCTTGCGTCATAAGTGCAAACAGTCCCAAGGTTTTGAGTGTCACGGTTTTACCGCCCGTATTCGGCCCCGTGATCACAAGCGTATCGAAATCAATACCCAGCGAAACGGAAATCGGCACCACCGTATCTGCGGAAATCAACGGATGCCTTGCGCGAATGAGCGATAACTGTCTTGCGGCGGTGATTTCGGGCGCAATACCGTCCATGCGGAAAGAAAGCTGGCTTTTACCGAAAATAAATGCGAGTTCCGTCAGATTGCGGTAATTTTCCAGAATTGCGGAAGCATTCATGGCAATATCCGCAGAAAGTTCGGCAAGAATTCTTTCAATCTCATCCGCTTCTTTTCTTTCCAAAAGACGCAATTCATTGTTGGATTCCACAACGGAGAGCGGTTCAATAAAAACCGTTGCGCCCGAAGCGGAAGTATCATGAACCAAGCCTTTGATCTCGTTTCTGTGCTCCTGTTTTACGGGAATCACGTAACGTCCGTCACGAACGGTTACGATCTGTTCCTGTAAAAATTTAGAATAAGAGCCTCCCGAAATATATTTTTGAAGGGAATCTCTGATTCGATTGTTTTCATGGCGCATCTTTCGTCTGATTTCATAAAGCTTATCGCTTGCCGTATCCGCAATCATATCTTCGCTTGCGATACAGCGTGAAATCTTATCTTCCAATTTCTTATTCGGAACGAGGCTATGGAAATATTCGTCGAGGACACTTTGCGCCGTATGGTCCTCGTTTCTGTATTCTTTGACCGCTCTCGCCGCGGAAAGCGTTCTTCCCACGGAAAGAATTTCAACGGGAAGCAGAACCGCTCCTTTATCGGCGCGCTCTGCTATGGAAGTAACGTCGGCAAGTCCGGAAAGAGGAGGCATTCCTTTTGTGATCTGCATGTTCTTTGCCGCATCGGTTTGCTCCAACATACGGCGGACTGTTCCGATTCCGCGGGAAGGACGCAATTCTCTGGCAAGCGCCTTGGAACCTTCCGTCGGACAAACCGAAGCAAGCATTTCTCTTATCTTATCAAATTCGAGCGTAACGATCGCTCTTTCAAAATTTCTGTATTTTCCCATCGTTTTCATTGTTCTTTCATTATCATTCATTCTTTCCCGAAGCAACCGCAATTTCGGAAATCGGTTTCTCCTGCGGTTCTCGTTTTAAAAGATCGTAACAAAAACTTCTGCAAACATAATCTTTGCGAACAATTCCGTGCTTTTCACATATAACATCCGTTGCTTCTCCCGAAGAACGTACGATCACTGTACCCAACTCACAAAAAGCACAGCTTTTTTCAATTCCCGCTTCATACGTCGATCTCTTTGCCATAAGAACCTCCAATCTCCCTTTTTCGGTACGGGCGCACCATGGGCAGTCTATCTCATATATATTATACAGCATTCCTTTTCATTTTTCCACACTTTTTTGAAAAAAACTTAATTTTTAATAAATTTAAAAGATAAACGGAACAAAGAATCGTCAAAAACAGAACAAATATCAATTTTTCTCCATTTTTCTGCTCGGAAAGTACAAAAAACAGAAATGAAAAAAGGGGACAAAACATACCTGTCAGCAATTTTCCTGCAAAATAAAGTACAGGAGAATAAAAAGCAGCCTCTGTTCTTTCCAGAACTTGCATGAAAACGGAAACTCCTCCGAATCCGAGCAAAACGCCTCCGAGCACCAACAAGGCTTCCATAGAAAACGCAGAAGATGAAAGTTCCAGAAAACCGAAAGAAAGCTCCATCAAACCGCCGAGCAATGCACGCACACCCTTTCCGACAGGAAGACCCAAAAGGGCGCACGTATCAAAAAGAACCGTATTGACGAAAGAAAAAAAGACAACCAATCCGCAAACGGAAAGCATTGCAGAAACACTTTCCTTCACAGATGCACTGACTGCGCGTGGGACGGAAATACGGGAAAACGCAATTGTGTTTTCCGATTCGAGCACACTTCTTCGAAAAAAAGCCGTCAAACAAAGCCCCGTCCATGCCGCCGCAGATTGCGCCAAAAAGAAAATTACTCCCTTTTGCGCATCTGAAAACAGCGTAGCCCCAACAGTACCAATCAAAAATGAAGCTCCTGCTTGATTGCAAAACGGCAAAATGGAAGCCGCTTCTCTTTTGGAAATTTCTCCTCTTTCGCAAAATTCCGCAAGCATGGCAGCCCCCGTTGGGAATCCTGCAAAAGAACCAATCAGAAAGGCAGAAAATCCGCAAGGACTCAGTCCTGCCGTTTTTAAAAAAGTTTTTAGCGGCAAAGCAGAAATCCGATCGGCAAAACCAGTTTTTACTAACAGTTTGGAACAAACGGAAAATAATGCAAGCGATGGCAAAACGGAATGCACAAAAACAGAAAGCGCGCGTCTGACGGTTTCCATCGTCCGTCCGGGCATAAAAACCGAATAAGCTGTCAGCCATATGACTGCCAATAAAAAAAGCAAGGAGGAAAATCCATCCTTTTTTTGTCGTATCATGAGAACCTCCCGCATATAGTGAACTGAAGACATTTTACAATAAAACATTATTCTTCAGTTTACGATAATATTCGAGGTTATACGATTTTTATTTACTTCGGGAAAGGAATCCAAAATGAAAAAAAAGAACCCTGTATCTGCCCATACACCGAAGCCTTCGCCGATTTTGCGCGAAACGCTTGAAATTGCAAACCGATGCGAACTTCTCCTGTGCGGTGTTCTCGGCATCGAAGAATACCAAACGGAAAAAGTACGCCTACGAACGGAACGAGGAATCGTGGAAATTTGCGGTACTTCTCTTATGCTTTGTTGGGCAGGAGAAAAAAGACTACTATTGCGCGGTTCCCTTGAATGTCTTCGCTTTGAAAACAGACCGCCCAAAAAAGGAGGCTACCGTTCATGTCATTGATCGAATATTTTCGAAGCCCTTACCGTGTTTTTGTTCGGGAAGATGATGCCCGTCTGATCCTTGATTTCCTGATTGCTCACAATATTCCTTTCCACGGTCAAAAAAATGATGAAAATACCTTCTCCGTTTTGCTTTATGCTCCCTATTACAAAGCTTACAGCAAGCTGAGAGGAGAAAAGAGATACAGAAATGAAAGCCGAAAGCGTTTGGGATTTTTTGCACTGACGGCACGTTACCGTAAACGGAAAGGTCTTCTCGTTGGTTTTCTTATGGCAACGGCACTGCTCGTTTTATCCTCACTCTTTGTTTGGGATATTAAAATAGAAGGTGCAGATGTCATTCATGAAAAAGTGATTATGGAAGCGCTGGAAAAACGGGGGGTATATCTCGGTACATTCATTCCTTCTTTGGATACGGAAATCACGGAGCAAGCATTGATTCTGGATGTGGAGGGACTTTCCTACGTCAGCATCAATCTTCGCGGAACCGTGGCGCACGTGGAAATCCGCGAACGCCACAACGAAACAGAAATTATCGACAGACAAACACCTTCCAATCTGATCGCAACGGCAGACGGACAAATCGAAGCGCTTCAAATCACGGGCGGCGTTGCTACCGTCAAACTCGGAGAAACCGTCAGGAAAGGAGATCTTCTCGTCAGCGGTATCATCGACTCTGCCGCGCTCGGTTATCGGCTGGTCCGCGCCAGAGGAGAAGTACTTGCACGCACAACAAAAAACTACCAAGCGAATATCCCTTATGAAACGACGGAAAAAGTCTACACCGGCAAATTTTTTTCGCAAAAATCTGTAAAATTTTTCTCAAAAACGATAAAACTTTTCGGAAAGGATAGCATTTCCACCTCAAGTTGTGATAAAATAGAATCAGAAAAAAGAATTTATCTCTTCGGCTTCATTGCTCTCCCCATTTTTATCACGGAAACCCATTTCGCGGAATATGAACTTCTCCCGAAAACACTGACAAGGGAGGAAGCACTCCGTCTTGCCGGAAAGCAAATTCTCGCTATGCGTGAAACCGAGCTTTCCGATGCGGAAATTCTCGGCATATACACATCAGTCAACGAAGACGGAAATACCCTGCAATTGATCCAACAGGTGGAATGCATCATTGATATTACGGAGGAAATAAAAATCGAAACCGCTCAATAAAAACGCAAGACTCTTTGATCCCGAGCCGTTTTCCGAGAGATAAACAAAAAAGCGGGCAACGCCCGCCGGAGGTTGCTTGTCTATCTAAACTTTGCTCATATTCAAACAATGTAAAACGGCAAGGTTGATTTTATGCAATTTCCTATAGTATAAAAAGAAACGGAGATATCCTATGCTTGAAAAAATTTTATTGACCGATTCTGCGGAACAAACTGCCGCGCTGTTCGGCAATTTTGACCGCAATATCAATATGATCGAAAAAAATTTCAACGTTAATATTACAAACAGAGATACGGAGAAAACGCTCGGCGATGCCATTGTGATCCGCGGCGAAAACAGCGATCACGTTCTGAATGCCTTTACCGCGCTGGAATACCTGAAAAACATGACCAAGATGGGAACGGAACTCAGCGATCAAAGCGTAGATTACGTCATTGCTATGGTCAAAGGCGGCGAAAAGCTGGAAAATTTCGGCGATGACTGCATTTGCGTAACTACAAAAGGCAAACCGATCAAAGCAAAAACAGTAGGTCAGAAAAAATATGTGGATGCCATCAAAAAAAATACGGTTATTCTCGGTGTCGGTCCCGCAGGAACGGGAAAAACCTTTCTTGCCGTTGCCGCTGCCTCCACAGCGCTGAGAAACAAAGAAATCTCCCGTATTATTTTAACACGTCCTGCCGTGGAAGCCGGTGAAAAGCTCGGTTTTCTGCCGGGCGATCTGCAAACAAAAATAGACCCCTATCTGCGCCCGCTTCACGATGCGCTTTTCGAAATGCTCGGTGCAGAAGCTTATCAGAAGCATATTGAGCGCGGAACCATTGAAATCGCGCCCCTCGCCTATATGCGCGGACGCACGTTGGACGACAGCTTCATCATTCTGGATGAAGCGCAAAACACAACGCCCGAACAGATGAAAATGTTTCTCACACGACTCGGCTTCAATTCCAAAGCCGTGGTTACGGGCGATATCACACAAACAGACTTGCCTGTCGGCACAAGAAGCGGTCTTGTGGAAGCCATGAAAATTTTACGCGGCATCGAAGGCATTGCCATTCATGAATTTACGGAACGGGACGTTGTACGCCATAAATTGGTTCAGCGAATCATTCTTGCTTACGATCAATACGAGCGTGAAAGAAAGGAAAAAGCCGAACGTTTCCGCGCCGTTAAAAAAGACTTTTCGGGAAAGGACAAAAAATGAAACTGAAACTTTATTTTTCCAACGAACAGAAAAAAATCAAAATTTCTTTCAAAATACGCCATTTGATTACCAAAGCGGTAAAAGAAGCATTGAAACAAGAGGAATTTGAATATTTTGCAGAAATTTCCGTCAGCTTTATTGATAACGAAGCCATTCACAAGCTCAATCTGCAATACAGGGAAAAAGATAAACCTACCGACGTTCTTTCCTTTCCCATCTGGGAAAAGGATGAGTTGGAAGACGGAATTGCTTTTGACGGACACGCCGTAACGCTCGGCGATATCATCATCTCCGCAGAACAGGCAAAAGCCCAATCGGAAGAATACGGACACTCATTGGAACGCGAAATCTGCTTCCTTGCTGTACATTCCGTTTTGCATTTGCTCGGTTACGATCATGAAACCTCAGAAGAAGATGAACGTTATATGAAGCAAAAACAGGAAGACGTCTTGAAAAAAATCGGACTTCCGAGAAAATAAGCGGCGAATCGCCGCTCTCGGTCGCCGCCGTATTTTAGTTTTTTGCAAATTTGAAACTTTGCTTAATGGGCGGAATTCATCTGCGCAATTTCTACCGTTAAAAATTTACAACAAATATTGAAAGAAAAGGAATCAAAAATATGAAAAAAAATCTTTTTGCTGCATTGATTGGCAGACCAAACGTCGGAAAATCCACTTTGCTCAACCAATTGCTTGGCGAACACGTTTCCATCGTATCTCCCAAACCTCAGACCACACGTACAAAAATTACGGGAATTCTGACAAAGGATGAAACACAATTCGTATTTCTGGATACACCCGGCATTCACAAACCGAAAGACAAACTCGGCTCCTATATGATGAAAGTTGCCGACGGCGCGGTATCGGACGTGGATATCGTTCTTTTACTTGTGGAAGCAGGCGACCGTGTCGGCCCCGTGGAAAAGGAACTTCTCCGCCGTTTTGAAAATTCTCACACACCCACGGTTCTTATCATCAATAAAACCGATATCAGCAATGCCAATCAGATCGGTGATACGATTGCGCGTTTCTCCGAAAATCATACCTATGATGCCGTCATTCCGATTTCCGCGAAAAACGGCGAAAACGTAGATATCATTTTGGAAGAAATCGAAAAATTTGCCATGGAAGGTCCTTGGTTCTTCCCCGACGATATCATCACGGATCAGCCCGAACGTGTCATCGCTTCTGAAATCATCAGAGAAAAACTGCTTAATGCCCTCGGCGATGAAATTCCTCACGGTACAGCCGTTATCATTGAAAGTTTTAAGGAAAAGAAAGACAAGAATAAAAATGAAATGATCTCCATCCGCGCGGAAATTTTCTGCGAACGTCCTTCTCACAAACCGATCATCATCGGCAAAAACGGTGAAATGCTGAAAAAAATCGGCTCTTTCGCCAGAGAAGATATGGAACGCTTTTTCGGTGTAAAGGTGTTCCTGGATCTTTGGGTTAAAGTCAAAGAAAATTGGAGAGAAAGTGCGGCAGTCGTTGCAAACTTCGGCTTCAAGGACGAAGAATAATCTTTTCCGAATATAAACGATCAAGGAGAAAGACTCTATGACGGAAACGATCAAAGGTGTTGTACTGCGGGAAACGGCGATTGGCGATTATGATAAGATCATGACGGTTCTCACTGCCGACCGAGGCAAGCTTTCCGTCTTTGCAAGAGGAGCCAAACGGTTAAAAAGCCCTTTGTTTACCGCCACCCAAATTTTTTCTTATTCGGAAATGACCATTTACCGCTCTGCAAATCATTACTATCTGCGCTCTGCGGATCTCATTGAAAATTTTTACCGTATGCGCGATTATCTGGAAGGTTCCGCGCTTGCAGGTTATATTGCGGACGTGGCTGCGGATATTGCCGTGGAAAATCAAGATGAAACGGAACTTTTGCGTTTGGTCCTCAATTGCTTTCACGCCATTTCCATGCGCAAAAAACCGCCTATGCAAATCAAAGGCGTATTTGAATTACGCGCCGCCACAAGCGCAGGATTTATGCCCAATCTGGTTGCTTGCGCAGGGTGCGGAAATTCCGATCTCGAAATTTATTATTTTGACGTAAACGACGGTGTATTCCGTTGTGAAGAATGTTATCGCACAGAAGCGCTGATTGCTGAAAAACTGGCGCAAAGGCAAAGCGAACCGGATGCCATTTATCAAACAACAGGGCAAACCATTGCCTTGATTTCTCCTTCTGTTTTTGCCGCCATGCGTTTTTCCGTCTATTCCCAAGCGCAAAGAATCTTTTCATTTGAATTAAAGGACAAGCAAACGCTTCTGGATTTTTCCAAAGTTGCGGAAAATTATTTGCTTTGCCATCTGGAAAAAAACTATGCCACACTTGAATTTTTTCACGCAATCAATGATGTTTCCGCAAATATAAAATAGCAAACCAATTGTCCTATGCAATCAAAAAGACCTGAAAAACAGACTTATCCCACAAGATAAGCACTGCCATCAGGTCTTTTTTATTCTCGTTTCAACATTGATATTATGAATCCGAATCAATCTGATTGATAAATTCCTCAAACAAGCGCTGAAGCGTCTGATCTTCTAATTTTTTCCACTCCAAATTTTCACTGCTGTATCCATCGTCAACCGACTTACCCAAATCAATCGCAAATATGCGCTCATTGTTCGATGAATGGAAATAACTTACAATTTTCGTTTCCCAAACAACATTTTCCGATTCGGAAAAAATAACTCTCAAATATAATTGTTTTTCATTGTCTTTCTTTGAAAATTCACGCTCGTATCCCTCTGCGTAATTGCTATCAACATCAAACACGGCGTGATTTTCTTCAGAGATCATTGTTTTGAAAGATTCAATCGCATCCGAATCACTTGATTCAAAAATAACATCTTGTTCCTCTGCCTTGGTTACATCATAAACATAGAATTGTATTTTTTCAATCGTCCATTCATCAATGATTGAAATATATGTCTGCGGATTTTGCAAAACCCTATCATAGCGAGAAGAAAGCCAACCGAATGTTTCGGAAACCGTCGCTCCGATTATTTCGGTTTGATTTTCACCGATAATGTTTTTGTACTCTAACATATAGGTTGTATTATTTTCTTCCGATTGGAATTTATATTTACCAATCCCTTTGGATACATTCAAATATCTCAAATGATAATCATAACAGCGATAATCTTTATAATCTTCAATATTGGGGGAGCAGGAAACACTTCCTATCAAGATCGATACGATAAGAAAACTCACAAACAAAAATCTTGTCATACTTTTCATCATAATCCTCCTCATTCAAAGCAAAGTGTCAATTCTTGTCATAATTATATCATTTCATGTTTCGAATTACAAGAAATTTTGCAAATCTTTACAAATTCTTCACATATTCTTTACATATTATTGTATTTTATCCGCATTCTAAAGCTTACAGCTCTTATAAATGAGTGATACAAATTAAAAATCCCTGCTCAAAAACAGGGATTTTTGCATAAGCTAACGTAAGTTCAATAAACAAGTTCAATATTTTCAAATTTCTCGATTTTGCCGTCGGAGCCGATGGTGCCGATTTTCATAGCTTTATCCCATGATTTTGCAATTCCGTCACGGACACCGATCCCTTGCCCCTCTATGATCAATTGATTTCCGCATATGATAGCTTCACGGGAAATAAATTCAAATTCGGGGTTGTCATATATACAAACACACTCTGTACCATCATATTTCACACGATAAAGCTTACCGTCGTTATCTTTATACAATTCTATTTCTTTGCCTTTGGAATTCGTATAGGTTCCAACTAATATCTCTTTGGCTTGACAGAAATATATGTAATTTTCATCTGCAGCAATAACGTTATAAACATTTGATTCTAATCCAAGCATTTCATTGCTGAGCAGAGTGGTTTCTCCAGTTTTCATATTGTACATTTTCAATCCGATAACTTTTCGGTTATTGTAATTACTTTTATCATCGTATTCATTTTCGAAAAATAGACTTCCATAAAAATAATTGGTTATTGGATATGTTGTAAATTCAACTTCTGTCAAATCGAGATTCGCTTTCAAATAATCTCCGACAGGAAATACTCTTCCATACATTTTATCATTATAAAAAAAATGCGGCAAAATACAATTCCCCGTCTTTTCTGTTAGATTTTCCATTTCCTTCGTTTCAACATTGAAGCGAAGAATACAAGCATTTCCATTTTCATCCGCATTCATAGGAACATAAATATATTTATCATAGGCTGTGAAACTCGGAGACCAAATAGAACGATTCAGTTCTTCAAGCGAATAGGATTCCTCGCCGTATTCAATTTTTAAATCGCTTCCGTCAAACGCAAAGGAATAAATTTGTCCGTATTTTGTTGCAGTATAAAAACGATTATTGATAAAAAATGTATTTTTTAAATCAAAAGAATAAATTTTTTCTGTATCCATTGGGTTGGCAAGACATTTTCCACCGGAATGGTCACAAAGCGGATCAAAACAATAAACATATGCTTTTCCGTCTGCTTTGCTGTAATAGAAAACGTAGCCGGACTGTTCAAAGAGTATGCGAGAAGGAATGTCAATAAATTCACTCGCTCCATTTTGGATGATGATATCTTTTAATTCGGAATCTTTTGGTTTTTCTTGGTTTTGTGTTTTTTCTGACGTGGTTTCATTCGGCGGTGTTTGGTTGCAAGATGTTAAAAATAACATCATGCACGTGAGTAATAAGGAAAATAATTTTTTCATACATATTTCTCCTTGTTTCTTCGATTTTTATTTATTGTACCATATTTTCGGGAAAAAATAAAGTGGATTTTCGGGGGCGTAAAGCTGTAACTTAAATGTTTAGGAAATGCTGATACGTTTAAGTATTAATACCCGGATCATATTCTTGGTAAATGTACCCTTCCCAAATAGTTTCAGAATCGTAACCAATTTGGAATTCGGCATCAAAACTTATAATAGTTTTTCCGGAAGAAATATTTACGAACTCATCCAAAGTTTCCCCACGCTGTTTAGGGACAAGCAAACGACGTGAAATAGTAAAGAAATCCTGAGTACCATCATCATAATTCACTGCGCATTGCGCATGAAGCAGATACATGTTTAATTCCTCATAATCATGATTGGTAAAAGTAACGCCATAATTCAAAAAACGCGTGTTGGAATTAAAGTAAATAAATCCTTCTGCTTCTGCAATCGTATTCCACGGATTGTAAATATAAAATTTATCTTCAATATTAATTTCATCATCAGATTCAACTGTAGAAACATCTACAACAGTAGCAAAAACAGAGATTGCGCAAATCGCAAAGATCATCGCAGTTGCAAGCAGCACTGCAAAAATTTTTTTAACAGATTTCATTTGGAAATCCTCCTTATAATTTAATTTTAAGATTTTCGCGCCCCCGAAAATCCTTGGGAGAAAAGCTCCCTTGTATAATAAATCAAAAAATTTTTATTATTTTTTGACTATTATCAAAAATGTTTGAATATGAATCAGCCGTACGTTTTGGTATCTTCAAACGTAACCACGTCATCTGCGCCGCCCGCGCCGGAAAGCACATACTCTACGGTGCATCTGTAAGTACCTGTCTTTTCAAGCTGGTATACGTATGTATTGATGTAAGAACTTCCATAGACAATATTAGTGTCGTCTACAACATCTTTCCAAAATATCAGAAGATTTCTTTTTTCAATTTTAATGGTAATGGTTGCCACTATCAGATTTGAGTCAAGTCCTTCATAGTTGACAGCAACTCTTGCTTCTCCTGCATCTGTAATATTGAACGATGTAGTTGTAAAGAGAACATTATTATAGCGAGGCATAATTTCGGATGCCATTACCAAGTTTTGAGAAAAACAAGCGATTGTAAAAATTACAGCTAAAATTAAACAAATTTTTCTTTTCATGATGTATTTCCTTTCTTTTCATGTTTTTATTTTAGGGCGTTTCATATTTTTGAATTGATTTTATAATGAGTATAATTTCTTCATCTGAAATATCTTTTGAAGTTATAAGTGAGAAAAAATATTCATTTGTATTCCAAAAATAGGATTTTTTATCTTGAGCAAAAGATATTGCTATTTTTAAATCATCAACAAACAGCGTTTGAAAATTTGAATTTTCATTGTCGATTGTAATTTGACTATCTAAAATAGTTTGATATAAAATAATTCTTTTTTTTAATTCATTTTCCCAAGTAATCTGATTCCACTCTGTTTCTGTTAGACATTGTTTCAATATATACCCCTCAGGAATATACGTAGGCATATAGATGGTTTCCAAAGTAGAGGGGGCTTTTTGTACGTCATCATCTTCAAAGTAAATCTTAACGTAAGATTCATAAAATTCGGAAACCCAATGCAAAACACTTCCCTCTGCCATAACCGTTACAGAACCGAAAAAAATCATAAGAGCAGCAGCAATACCAACGGCACGTTTTCCTGAAGTAATGAAAAATCTACGGATTGGAGATCGCATTTTTCGAATCAATCGACTCATATATTTTAAGTATTCTTTGGAATAGACAATTTCTTCTTCCGTTGGAGGATGTTTCTCCAAATATACCTGATCGCTTAATTCAAAAGCTTCTTTCAAGCGTTCTCTTCCCGATAATTCCTTATCTGTCATTCAGATTCCTCCCCTCCAGCATTTGTAAAAGTTTGATACGGCCTCGATAAAGTCTTGTTTTCACTGTCTCCTCCTTTAAATTTAATATTTTTGAAATTTCTTTTACAGTATGATTGTGCAAATAAAAATAGTTCAAAATATCACTGTATTTCTCCTCCAAAGAATTGATACATTCAATGATAATTTTAACGTCTATTTTAGCGCATACGTTAAAAAGAATGGTTTCATAATCGTAAGTATCCTTTAAATCTACCAAAGCAATATCACTTCTCCTTTCTTCTTCTTTTCTTTTTTCTCGGTAAAATGTAATTGAACGATTTTTGGCAACTCGAAATATGTATGCTCTTATCATTCTTTCATTCTTTGCCCGATAAAATTCCAGATTCTCGGCAATACTCAGCCATGTTTCTTGCATAATGTCTTCTGCATCTGAGTGATTTTTTACCATATTATAAATCCTTTTGAAAATGTCATCTCCATATTTCTCGTAGAGCATTTCAAAATAGATTCGATCTTCCTCATTATCAAGCAAAGATAGACATAAGAACATATTTTATCACCCCCCCTTAAACTGAATTTCAACAATATAATTATATTGGAATTATATTGTTAAGAAAATCTGTCGTCTAAAAATGTTGCTGCTTTGATTTTTTTGCCCTCTATATAATACAATCTAAAATTGAAGCAAAAAAGTTTCAAAAAATTCAATTTGTTTACAATTTGTTTACAATTTCATTGAAAAATACCGTTTTTTCTTTCCTTTTTTTGAAATACGCCTGTAAATACAAAAAATCCCGATTAAAAATTCAATCGGGATTTTTCATTGTATTTAGTTTACACCCTTTTCATCAATAGCTTCGCCGTTAAGCACTTTTTCCGTATCAGAGAAAAGCTTACTGATGGTTGTGGTACGGATATAAACACCGTCTTCCGCCGTATCTATTTCTTGCTTGATCTGTTCTTTTTGACCGTCCGAAGTCAGTTTGTAAGTGGTCTTGGTAATTGTGGGAACAACATACATACGAGTGGAATTCAACTGCACATGACCGCTGTTTTCGTCAACGTATTCAAGATAATAGAAATCATATCGATACGTCGTTTCTACATACTCGCCGTAAGCGGCAACGGGAAGATATTTCGTTACCTTTACAACGCCGCCCTCATCCTTATATTCCAAGGGTTTTTTATATCCATCGTTCGGGTCTTCCGTTTTGAGGAAGAAGCGTCCCGCTTCAATATCATAAAAGGCATTCTCATAAACGATAGGATCGCCGCCTTCAATTGCGGAAGGAACAACAACCTTTGTGCAAAGAATATTACCACCCTGGTCTCGCATAGGATTGCCGTCGCGCTGACCATATTCATTATATTTATAATAAGTCAAAGGATGGTCCTTGGGAGATGTTTTGATGGAAATATGCGCCACGGGTTTTTCAGCAACACGCAGATCTTCATTTTCCTTATTTTCATAAAGGTCAAATTCTCTTGTCAGCAACACGTAGAAAAGACTTCTGAATTTTTCAAATTCGCCCACATAGTTAATACCCGTATTTCCGACGATTACATATTCCGCATCATAAACAAGGGGAATCTTTTCGCCGTTTTCCGATTCGGTATAGATCGTTTCACCATTGCTGACTTTCGAAACGTCAATGTGCAAACTTCTTTCTTTACCGGAAATTTCAAAACGGGTATCAGTTTCCCAACCTTTCATCTCACTGTAAATATCAATCATTTCCGTATTTGTCAGATATTCATAGAAAAGGTAAGGACTTGTAAATTTCGCAAGCTGCCAATCAATAAATGCATAAGTTTCTGCCGAAACTTTGCCGACGATTTCATAAAGAGGAGAATATACGTAATAAAATTCTGTTTCATCCAAATCCGTCTTCTTCTCACTGAAATACAGAATGGATGCCTTTTTATCATAATCTTTATCGTTGACGTCCGCACAGTTAAAGGTAAGAACCGCATAGTTTTTATCTGTGAAAGCCTCCAAACGATCGTGATCCAGATCCATACCGAAAGCTTCATAAACTTCGGGCTCGTGAATCTTATTACCGTAAGCAACGATTTCATACGCTTGAACGTATGCCAGATTGATCAAAACCTGATTACTGTAAATATCTTCGTGAATGATATACGCTTTCGGGTAAATCATCTGGTAGGTGGTGGGGTTGACGGCGTTGGTCAAGTCTTCCGAAATTCCGACTTGAATAATAACTTTACGTTCGCCGTTTACCATTCTTGTAAGCGACAAGTCGTTTGCGGAAAAGATTGTGTTACCGATATAGGGTGTCAAATCCGCCGTAACAATTTGGTTGCTCGTGCCGAGAACGGTTTCGGAAAGCGTAGACTGCAAAGCATAAATAATATCATATTCCGTTGTATTACCGTTTTCATCGGTTACAATATTCTTTCTGCCTTCCAAACGAGCGTAATAGCCCGAAGATGTTGCAAGAGATTTTCCGATATAAACGCGGTAAGAATTTCCATCGTTCAAAGTAACTTCAAACCATGCGGGATCGGAAGTCTCGTCAAGACCGTAATTCGCAAGGTCTTGTTCTGTTGCGGTTACGTTTACACGCTCCTGACCGGGAATATAATTGGTAATCAATACACGAACGTCAGCAAGCAAAGTGGAAAGCGCTTCTTCATTGATGACGATATGTTCGCTGCCTTCAATCTGATAAGACGTGGTTTTATCTTCTTTTGTATAACGGTTCAGTTTATAATGCTCCAAACTGTTTTTGATTTCCACGGATTTAATATCTGAACGTTCATAAACCGGCAAAATATAAATAGCGGAATGTTGATAAACCTCGCCTTCAAAAAGTTCGGGGATATACTCGTCTTTTTGCTTCAAAAGCGGAGCAATTACGGCAAAATAAACAATTACACCAACCAGTGCAATCGCTGCAAATATAATTGAAATTCTGGCTGTTTTCTGAAGCGAGGTTTTTTCAACCTCGCTTTTGGTAAACAGCGCTTTGATTTTTTTCCAAAAATTCATCATGAATGGCGTCTCCTTACATATACAATCAAACCGCAAACACCGATGGCAACGGGAATTATCGCAACACAGGTAATGGTCCACGCATTGGCTTGTGCAGTGGAAACATCGGTCAGCGAAGTATTATCAAACGATTTATACGTGATATTATCATAATAAACGGTATTATCCCACATCAATCGAAGGAGTTCAAGCATGATATTGCGGTTTGCGCAGGAAGATTCATATTCAGCAGAAAGGAAATCTGCGGAACCGATGGCAACTACATAAGTATCCACATTGGCATTCAGTTCCCAAATAATACGGGAAACACCCAAAAGCGCAACGGAACCTTCTATGGTTGTTTCGCCTTTAATCGTCTGCGCACTGCTGTAGGATTTCAAAAGAGGGAACGAAGTGGAAGAAGCGTTTGTTCCAGTAACGATTTCTCCGGAATCCAAAATTACAACTTCTTTCGGCAAAGAGAAGATTGTGGAAGGAAGGTTGGATGTTCTGGAATTGAAAAGTTTTGAAAAGAATCCGGTAGACGTAGACTGTGCATCTGTATTCGGATTATAAGTTTGAGAATAGTCCGCAAAAATTTTGGAAGCACCGGAACCGGAAACGGAATGAGAATTGTCTTTCACGGAATTGCCGAATCCCAATCCGTATTCGGACATGAAATCTTCCAAAGCTCTGAGCTTCGGAACTTCGGCATCTTCAACAACAATCATGTGTCCGTGATGATCTCCGAGGAACGTTTTCAGTTTGGTAATTTCGGAAAAATCCGTTGTGTGAACAAGGTCGGTCTTCGGACGGTTGATAATAACGATATCATCGCCTTTATTGGCATCAAAATTTTCATTGGAAAGATTGATTTCTTTGATTTCAAAACCGCCAAGTTCCAAAACTTCTTTCCAATCGCCGGCTTCTTTCAAAGTGGGTTCGCCGTGTCCCTGAAGATAATATGCCGTGGGACGGTCTGCTTTGCCCGCCAAAAGAGCAACGGCAGAAAGAATTTTGGTTTCCGCATTATAACCGATATACGAATTTGTTCCGGTATCCATCATAAAGAAAGATTTGGAAGTATATTTTTTTGCGGGAATATTGGGCAATGCATTTCCGTTTTCATCACAAAGCTCAAAAACAACGTCATCCATTGAAAGGGTATCCAATGCCGTCGCTTTATATTTTTCCGCATATTCGGGATGAACGGTTGTGTTATGCGCAACAAGGTTGATATTATCGTAATGATTAACCAATTCCTTGAAGGTTTGATAAAGCATGACCGTCATCTCGTTATAATTACGGAAAATGTCTTCTTCAGCAAGAAGAACGATATTTAAATACGTCTTTTCGCCGTTTTCGGAAATCAAAATTTTATCCATTTCTTCAATAAAAGCATCGGAAAGCGAATAGTAAGAGGATGCTGTCATATCCGTATACCAGCCCTGAACGGAAGAAAGGGAGGTTGCGATAATATTCAAGATAATAACGAGCGCAACAAAAATAACGGTAATGGTTACAGAAAGAGAACCGTATTTCAAATTTCTTTTATCTTTTGTTTTTACAGCGCCTTTGTTCTGATTTGTTTTTGCCATTTTCGGGAAGTCCTTTCTTCTGTTTTAAGATTTAGACCAACGGCGTCTTTCAAATACACGAATGGTAAGGAAAAGAAATACCGCCGAAAGAGAAATAAAATAAAGCAAAGAGTCGTAGCTGAAAAGTCCGTATGCGAAATAACTGTATCTGTTTGTAATGGAGATACCGGAAAGAAATGCACGGATGGTTTCATTATTGATATAATTGTTCAAAGCACTGACGAAAAGCAGGAAAATAATTGCGCCGATCGTACCGAACGCAGAAATAAACTGGTTTTCAGTCAAAGAAGAAATGAAAATACCGATAGAAATGAATGCGCTTCCGACAAGGAAAACACCGATCACACAACCCACGTAAAGCGCAAGGTTGGGAGTTCCGTACATAGCGAGAGGAATATAATAAATGATGGAAGAAATCAAAAAGCAACCACCGAACATGGCGAGCGCCGCCAGATATTTACCGAAAACGATATCAGCAAGTGTAATCGGCGCAGTCATAATCAACTGATCGGTTCTCATTTTTCTTTCTTCACTGATGAGTTTCATAGTCAAAAGAGGAATGATGACGATAAAAAGGAAAAGAATGAGGGAAAAATATGAAGTATAGTCCGCATTTTCTCCTGCTTGTACGGTTTGCAGCATAAAAAGGAAGCCGCTGACAGCAAAAAAGATTGCACTGAACATATAACCGACAGGAGATGTAAAATAGGAGCGCATTTCGCGCTTAAAAATAGCAAGCATGAATTAAAATCCTCCTTATCAAGCTTTTTTTGCCGTTGTATCTTCTGCCTCATCTACAACGGAAATAAAAATATCTTCCAGATTTGCACCTGTGAATTCCAAGGAAAGAATCGGCCAGGAACGTTGTGCGAGCATAAAGAAAATCGGCTTACGAACGTCAATTTCATTTTTGCTTTCCACAATAAAGGTTGCGCTTCCGTCTTCGTGTTCCACGGAAATTTCCGCATAAATCACACCGGGAATCCTCTTGAGCGCATTTTGAACCGTAACCGCAGGACCTTCGATGCGAATGGCAAGTCGGCGGTTTCCGCGCAAAGCGCCTTCAATATTTTCCGTCAGTTCATCCGCAACGATTTTTCCTTCGTTGATGATAAGAATTCTGTCACAAACGGCTTTTACTTCGGAAAGAATATGCGTGCTGAGAATAATCGTTCTTTCTTTTCCGAGTTCACGAATCAGATTACGGATATCAATAATCTGTTTGGGGTCCAAGCCATTGGTCGGTTCGTCAAAAATAATAACTTCGGGATTTCCGATGATCGCGCCAGCAATACCCACTCTCTGACGGTAACCTTTCGAAAGGTTTTTAATCATACGATCCATCGTATCTTCAATTTTAACCACACGGCAAACTTCTTCAATATGTGCTTTGCGGTTCAAATTGCATTTTTTCAAATCATATATAAAATTCAGATATTCTTTGACCGTCATTTCCACATAAAGCGGAGGTGTTTCCGGCAAAAAGCCGATTTTTTTCTTAACAGCCAACGGATGCTCCAAAATATCAAGTCCGTCAACCATTGCCTTTCCTGAGGTGGAAGAAAGATATCCCGTTAAAATATTCATTGTCGTAGATTTACCCGCGCCGTTCGGTCCGAGAAAACCCACGATTTCGCCCTTTTTCACTTCAAAGCTGATGTCGTTTACGGCGTAACGGTCGCCGTACTGTTTGATCAGGTGTTCAACCTTTATCATGGTATTCAACCATTCCTTTCTTAATAATATTTCTCATAAGATAAAATAAATTGCGTCGATTTTTCGAAATTCGGCGCAATGATGCAAACAGAAAACGCATTTCTCAGCCAAAAACTTTTTTAATGATTTTCCGTCATTCATAAACGGAGATGGATTCTGTTTAGCAAATCGGTTGTTCCGAGAGAACAAAAAATATACACTGTAACAGTATACCCTATTTTTTCATAAAAATCAAGTACAGATACCATCAAATTTTATAAATATCTCCTATTTTTTTTAATTTTTTACATCATTTTTATGAACAATTTATTAAACCCACAATCATAAAACAAAATCCTGAAAAATTCATCGTTCCTCCCGGTTTTCCACAATTTTTGTGGAAAACAAAAGAAGAAGCTGACATTCCGATTAAACAAAAATGGCTCCCCATGGGGAGCCATTTTCATGGAAATTAATCCTTATTTGATTACGTAAACGACGTTGCCGATTGCGATGTATTCGAAAGAGGTCATGCCTTCGAATGTGCCATCAACAACTTCAAGGTTGCCCTTAGCGTTAACGGTAACGAAAGTTACGTTGAGAGCTTCGAGGTCAACATATTCGTTTTCGGTTTCAGTCATCTTAGCGAGAAGCTTGGTTTCGCCTTCGATGGTAACGATTTCAGCAGTCTTGGTCATGAGCTTGCCTGCGGTAACAACGTCAACAACTTCAACGATTTCGTTGTTTGCGTCAACAACATAGAAGTTGCCCTTAACCATGCCTGCAACCTGTTCAAGGTTCATATCGAGACCGAATTCTTCATCACCGGAGTTCATGTCGAGCTCATAGCAGATGATTGCATCCTGAAGTTCGCCTTCAATGGATACAGCGCCTTCGATTCTGATAACAAGTTTGTAGTCAACACCGTCATGAATGGTTTCAGCAGTGAGGTTAGCAAAGTTGTTGAAGTATACGATCTTGTAGCCTTCAGCAAGTTCGATGCCTTCTACGGAATCGATAACAGTGTATGTGGGACCTACGGGAGGATCAATAGGATCTACGGGAGGTTCGGGATCTACGGGAGGTTCGGGGGGAAGAGTTGCTTCGGGAATTTCTACGCCTTCGGGAATTTCTGCTGCGAGAACTTCGCCGTCAGTGATGATTGCGATAGCAGTGATTTCGTTATCAACAACCTTAGCATTCCATTCAACACCGAATACGCCCTTGCCTACGAGGTCGCTGTAGTTGTTGATGATGCAATCGAAGCCATCTTCGGAGGGAACTACGAATACAACTTCTGCGCCTTCAGCAACGCGGTAAGCGGTAACTTTTTCAGCTTCAACGTCAATGTAAATGCCGTTTTCACCGAATACGATGGTAGCAGCGAGATCATTGAGAGTAATGTCTTCTTCAGCAACGGTGTTTACACCGAATACTGCTTCTGCGTTCCAAGCGTTTGCGAGACCTTCAGCAGTGAATTCAACGTCTTTGAGAGTAACGGGAGTCTTTTCAGCAGCTTCGAAGTATTCTTTATTGTTTTTGATCACGTAATCGTATTCATTTCCGTCCTTAATGTACGTGATATCTTCTGCATTGAACACTTTCAATACAGCACCTGCGGGAACATCAATCTGCTGCTTACCAATAGAGATTACGGTTTCTTCGCTAGTAATAAAGTAACCTTTTTCTTCAGTGTAGTTTTCTGCGTGTTCTGCATTGTTGGGATCAAAAATAACGAAATCATTCTTGTCTTCGCCGTTAACGGTACCTACAATCAAAACTTCGAGATTGGACCAGTCAATCTTAAGACCGCTGGAAACGAGTTTGTATGCCTGAACGAATTCAACTCTTGTGTATTTGAGAGTGTATTCGTATGCGCCTTCAACGAGGGTTCTTGCGTAGTAGGGTTCATAGCCGATAGCTTCTGCAACGTAAACAACTTTTTCAGTTGCAACACCAAGAGTGTTTTCTTTGATGTACTCGGTCTTGTAAACAACTTCGCCGAGCTTGTGGCCGCCGTAAATGTCGGACCAGTCATCGTTCAAGCTTGCGCCTGTGCTGCAAAGGAGATATTTGGACATAGCATCCTTGCAAACGTCAACGTAGATGAGGTCGGTTTCGCCTTCAACTCTTGTGTCATTTGCTGCTGCTGCGGGATTGAGGAGAGAATCGCTCCAGATTCTTGCATAAACCTTGTAGTTAGCAAGGTCGAACATAGAGGAAGCTCTTGCTCTTACAGTTTCATAGATAACGTCATATACACCGTTTTCATCAACAACTGTGATTGCAACGTTGTAAGTATTGGTCTGACCTTCAACAAGTTCAGAATCAGTAACAAAGCCGGTGTTTTCAACTTTTTCGAAAGCACTTGCAAGGTAAACAGCTTCATTGCCTTCACCTACAGCGAACTTAACGCATCTGTCGTTGAGCCAGAGTGCAGTTGCATCGGTGATGTTGGTACCTTCGCCAACGATACCTGCTTTGATAGCTTCTTCAGCTTCGTCAAGCATGGGGAAGTTGTTAGCGATGTTGTAAGAATATGTCTTTTCAGCGCCCTTGTAGCTGTAAGTATATTCAATTACTCTATCGGATTTGGTTGCGGGGAGTTTGATGTTTTCAACGAGAGTGTCGTCGCTGAGACGGATATTTACGAGGAAGTAGCCTTCTTCAGCGTATACGGTAACTTTTTCGATGATACCGGTCTGAATTGCGGAAGGAGCGAAAGTATTAACGATTTCGCCGTCGGGAGTCTTAACAACGAAGCTGAATTCTTCGCCGTCATTATTGAAATCGGAAACGAAGTCTGCGCTGTCTTTGATAACAACAGTGTCATACTTAACAACGTCGATTACGTTGATAACCTGACCGTATTCGTTGATTTCTTCTCTGTAAGTAACGTTTTCAGCAGCTGCACTGAATACTGCGTATACGCAACCTTCAGCAGCAGTCTTGAGGTTAGCGATTGCTTCTGCAACAGAAAGCTTGTCGCCTGTCATGTTCTTGGAGTAGAAGTAGATATCGCTGTTTTCGTCATTGGTAATGGTGTATTCAACACCTGCGAAAGAAAGGATAGCGCTCTTTACTTCGCCGTTTTCAACAACTACGTCTTTCCAGAAGAAGTCGGGAACGAGGTCATCAAGTCTGAGACCTTCTTCAGTCTTCTTGAGGAGGTAAGTGTTGAGGATAGTTGTGAACTGGTTGGTGGATTCGAAAGTGATTCTTACGATATCACCGGTGCGTTTGTTCTTGATTACGTTAACGAGAGAACCGATAGCGAGAACGTCAGCAACGTTAACTGCTTCGTCGTCAGCCAATTCAAGAGCATCGCGAACGAGTGCTTCGAATTCTTCAACAGAGATGGTAAGAGTATCTTTACCGTTTACGCTCTGGAGAACAACTTCGGTACCGATAGAGATAACGAAGTATCTGTCTTCTCTGAGACCAACATTTTCAACAACTGCGGGAGTGAAGTAGTCGTTGAGTTTGATACCGTCAGCGGTACGGGAAGTGGGGTTGCCGGATTTTTCGCCGGTCTGGTTCATGATGGTAGCAACGATGTAAGCAGCTTCACCATAGGTAAGTTCTGCATAGGGATCGTAGTGTCTGGTTTCTTCAAGGAAGATAGCATCGAATGCGTTGCAGTAGTTCTGAGCAGCGCGCATATAGTTATATGCCCAGTTGTCAGCGCCTTCAACGTTTTCATAGGATACTCTTTCTTCATAACCCATCATTCTAACGATGATGGCAGCAACTTCACCGAGGATGATGGTTCTGTCGGGAGCGAATGTGTATTCGCCGTCGCCGTCGTCATCTTCACCAACAATGAAGCCGGACTGGTGTGCGTAAGCGATGGCAGCGAATTTGTCTTCACCGGGCTTAACGTCAGCAAATTTCATGTCTGTGCCAAGCCAGATTTCGTCGTCCCAAGCTTCGTCAAGAAGCTGGTGGGATTCAATCTTTGCCATCCAGAAAACGAACTGTTCTCTTGTGATCTTCATTTCTGCCTGGCTGGGGCTGATGTAGTCAACACCGATATCCTGAAGATAATCAATGGCATCCTGATACCATTTTTCTTCGGAAGTACGCGCAGCAGAAACAGTTGCGAATGTTCCGACTACAAGAATTGCAGCAAGAACAAGAGCGAGAGCTCTCTTAAAGTTTCTCATAAGGTATTCCTCCTAAAATTTTTTATAAGCAGCTCAATGGCCACACTTATATTTAATCATATCATACTATATGATTCCAAATTTTTCAAGAAGTTTTTGCAAATTGTAACACAACTGTAACATAACGACGATTTAAACAAAATCAATCATCTGTTTTTGTATCACTTGAATAATAAATGGCGCGAAAAAGGAAAGATGCAAAAATAAAGCGTAACATTTTAAAATTATGATGTGATAGCAAAGCCTTAAATTGCTTCAATAAAAAGAACCCTTTGTATCACTACATTGGGTTCTCTTCAAAATTTCAAGTATCAAATTTATTGGTTTTTATCCTCGAATAATATTATCCAACGATGTGCAACCGCTAAAAGCATATTCGCCAATATTTTGAACATTCGAAGGAATATATATGGTTTTCAGTGCCGAACAATCCTCAAAAGCACAATCGTAGATATCCCTGACACCTTTTCCGATGGTTACATCGGTAAGAGATACGCAACCGTAAAAAGCTTTCTCTCCTATAATTGCAATGGAATCTCCGATTACGACACTTTCAAGTGCAGTGCAACCATAGAATGTAGCATATTCAATGGAAGTCAAACCGTTTCCAAGCACTACTTTTTTCAGTTTTTTGCATTCTTCAAACGCGCCTCCCCAAGATTCTTCTATCATAGTTACACTATCCGGAATAATCAATGCCGTAATACCACAACCATAAAAAGCTTTGCCACCTATTGTTTGCAATCCTTCATTTAAAATCAATGTCGAAAGTCCCGAACATTCCGAAAATGCGCCTTCTTTGATTGTTTGAACGTTTGAAGGGATATTGATTGATGTCAACGATGTGCATTTTTCAAAAGCGTAATCTTCGATAACTTGAACCCCTGTCCCAAAATTAATTGATTTGAGATTGCTGCAATTGGCAAATGCTGCCCGAGCAATCGTTCGAACCCCATTTCCAATAGTAATAGATTTAAGTGAGATACAACCATCAAAAGCTTGCTCTCCTATGATTGTAACAGATTCTCCCATTACGACACTTTCAAGTGCAGTACAACCATAGAATGTAGCATATTCAATGGAAGTTAAACCATTTCCAAGCACTACTTTTTTCAGTTTTTTGCATTCTTCAAACGCGCCTCCCCAAGATTCTTCTACCATAGTTACACTATCCGGAATAATCAAATCCGTAATTCCACAACCATAAAAAGCTTTGCCACCTATTGTTTGCAAGCCTTCATTCAAAATCAAAGTCGTAAGTCCCGAACATTCCGAAAACGCACCTTCATTGATGCTGTAAATGCTCGGAGGAACAGTAAGAGAACGAATACCTTTACAACCTTCAAAAGCATATTCACCAATATATCTGACCGGTATTCTGTTGATATGAGAAGGAAGTATCAATTCACCAGAAGAGCCAAGATAGTTCGTAATCGTGATACTGTCGTTTTCTTCAAAATACTCAAATTCATTCGGAGATGCTGCTCCTTCCAAATTTGCATAAATTGCAGGAACGGACAGTGTCAGATCAAAGCTGTAACAATGAACTTTAACCGTATTGAATCCATCTTTTGTCATAACGGTATTCTCAAGCGAAAAATCTGTTATTTGAAATGTTGTTCCATCGGAAACAACAGCAATCAAAACAACATCCTCGGCATCTACAACTTCGCCTGTCAAAAGGCGCTTACCTTTATAACTTGCATTAATAGAGAGTATGCGCAAATATTTACCGCAATTACATTCATTCAGACAATTGCGAACGGTTCCCTTTTCGTTAACTTCCCAATCACCCCAAGTATGTCCCAATTCGTTTACATAACTGTCGGTATAACTCTTGTTGCATACAGTGCAAGTATGCGTGGTGTAACCTTTAGCTTCACAAACGGGGGCAGTAACCACAGAATGATATTGACAATCGGTTTTGGGCAGAATAACGGGAGCAACAATTATTTCATTGCAAACAGAACATTTCACACCTTCCGTTTGACCTGTTTCAGCACAAGTTGCTTTTCTGCTTGCAATTATCGTTTCTGTATGAGGCAATTTAGAGATGATTTTTTGTGCTTCCAATACCTCCCCGCACGCCGAACATTTCTTACCTGCCGTCAAACCTGTTTGAGAACAAGTTGCCGCAACTCCTTTGATAATGGTTTCTGTATGAGAAATTTTTTCGATTGGTTTTTGTTCTTCCAATACTTCCCCGCATGTCGAACATTTCTTGCCTGCTGTCAGACCTGTTTGGGAACAGGTTGCCGCAACTCCTTTGATAATGGTTTCTGTATGGGGAATCTTTTCTGTTGTTTTCTGCGCTTCCAATATTTCCCCACATGCCGAACATTTCTTGCCTGCCGTCAAACCCGTTTGGGAACAGGTTGCCGCAACGCTCGGAACAACTTCTACAATATGTTCTGTCTTATCTGTTACCTTCTGCAATACCAATACTTCCTTACAAACGGAACAATGAGAACCTTCTGTCAAACCCGTTTTTTGGCAAGTGGCAGAAACCGCACTGTCGATTACTTCGATATGCCCCAAAGCATCGATACTTTCTTCTTTTAAATCATAGTATTCAATATCGCCCACTTTAATTGTTGCCGTGTACGTTTTTATGCCTTTTTCCATACAAGTGGGGGCTGTTGTAATTTCATTCGCAATATCGGCAACCAAGATTTTTGTATGAGAATGATCCATAACACAAGATAAAGTTGCGGTTGCAGATTCAAAGCCCCGCCAATCCCACTCGATATTATCTTTATCATAATTATGTTGGATAATATCAACTTCGTCAATTTGTATTACCTTGCACAAGGAACATTTACGCTGTTGTTCTCCCTTCATAGAACATGTCGGCTGAACGGTTACTGACCATTCACCCCATTCATGCGTACAGTCTTTGCTATTACAAGATGAAAATGCACAAATAAAAGTAAGCAGACAAACAAAAATCATTACAATTCTTTTCTTCATAAAAACTCCTTTTCCTACATTTATAATTATATAAACAAAAATCAGCATTTTACAAAATTTCATCGGCATATCACAAAGTCTTGCAAAATCACTCTTTATTTACAATTATAATTCCATAAAAGAATTATGTCAAGCGTTTTTCACTATAATTCTGTTTTGGAATTATAAAAAATCTTCCAAACCATATAATTTTTACATCAAAATATATCAATCAAGGAAGAATTATTTTATGAAAATCAGAAAAAAAGAATATGGTGACTGCAACATGGTAGGAAAAAATATTGAATATTTAAGAAAAGAAAGAGGCATTAAACAAAAGGATTTTATTTCAAAAATGCAAACGATGGGACTTGATATCAATCCAACAAGCTATTCCAAATTGGAAGGACAAGTTCGGCTTGCTTCAGATAAAGAAATTTATATCATAGCAAAAATATTAAATGTCAGCATTGATGCTCTCTTCGCTAATGTTGAAGATTCCTCGTATTGATTGCAAATTACAACAAGCTTATAACAAAAAAAGGACGCCCCGAATGGGCGTCCCAAAAAATTTATTTTCTGATGGTAATACCGAGAATACGTTCTACGCCGCGCAAAATCTTTGCTGCTGCTTTATCTGCTTCTTCCACCGTCAAGGTGTGGTCCGCGCTGCGCAGAGAAACAGAGAACGAAACGCTCTTTTTGCCCTCTCCGAGCTGAACACCGCGATAAATATCAAAGAATTTGATATCTTCGATCAAAGAAACACCGGAATGGCGCATAGCATCTTCGATTGCACCGACTGTAACTTCTTCATCGCAAACAAAGGAGAAGTCTCTTGTGCTTGCGGGGAATTTCGGCAATGCTTTATAAGATTTTTTGCTGTTTGCTTTTGCAAAAATATTTTCAAAATCAAGTTCTGCCAGATAAACCGCACGGTTAAAGGTGTAATTCTGCGCCACAACGGGATGCAATTCACCCATGATACCGAGAACGGTTCCGTCAGCGGCGGTAATTTCCGCACATCTTCCGGGATGGAAAGTTGCTTCATCCGTTTTTGCCGTGAATTTTGCGGAAATGCCTGCACAAGCAAAAATTTCTTCACACATACCCTTTACAGTATAGAAATCGCCCGTACCGTAAAGACCGATCATGATCTTCACACGTTCGTCGGGAAGCGTACCTTCCAAACCGTGGATATTGGTAACCATGCCTTCCCTGGGAAGGAATACTTTTGCCATTTCGTAAAGAGCAACGGAATCGTTATCCTTATTGCAGTTGATTTCCAAAGTTTCGAGCATGGAAGGAATTGCAGTTGTACGCATGGTTTTCGTATCTTCGCCGAAAGGATTCATGATTTCAACGGATTTACGGCGGATATCATTTTCAGCAAGACCTGCTTTATCGTAAAGCTTTGCTGCCATAAAGGAATATGTGTAGATTTCATCCAGACCGAAACCAAGCAAAACGCCGTGAAGCTGTTTTTGCAAGGTTTGCTTTTTGGTCAAACCGCCCTGTGTCATGGAGGAAACAATATTTCCTGCCTGAATTTCGTTATAACCGTAGATACGGACAACTTCTTCCGCAATATCGTTCATGCAACGAACGTCATCACGGTAAGAAGGAACGGTAATCACACCGTCTTTTACTTCAAAGTGCAAGCTTTCCAAGATGCGAACCATTTCTTCTGCGGAAAGGTTGATGCCAAGGAATTTGTTCATTCTTTCGGGTTCGAAAGGCACTGTTGCGATTTCTTTTTTCACGGGATAGCAGTCGATCATACCGCCGACGATTTCGCCCGCGCCGAGAAGATTGACAAGTTCACAAGCGCGTTCCAATGCACCGATTGTATTTTCACTGTCAAGACCTTTTTCGAAACGTGCGGAGGAATCTGTACGCATACCGAGTTTTTTAGCGGTAATACGAACGGAGCTTCCGAGGAACATGGCAGATTCAAAAACAACAGTCGTCGTTTCTTCCGTGATTTCACTGTTTGCGCCGCCCATAACACCTGCAATCGCAACAGGCTTTTTGCCGTCTGCAATGACAAGCATATCACTTTCCAGATTTCTCTGCTGATCGTCAAGCGTCATGAAAACTTCTTTATCGCCTGCGGTACGGACTTCGATATGTTTACCGTCCAGACACTTATAGTCAAACGCATGCATAGGCTGACCGTATTCCAGCATGACGTAATTTGTAATATCTACAATATTATTAATAGGACGAATGCCCGAAGCGCGCAATCTCATGCGCAACCAAAGCGGAGAAGGTTCGATTTTTACGTTTTTAACCACACGCGCACTGTAACGGAAACATTTTTCCGTATCCTTGATTGCAATATCAAGATAATCGTTGATATCGCCGTCGGATTCCTTCACAACGGGGGTGGGGATGCGAAGTTCTTTCTCAAAACTTGCCGCGCTTTCTCTTGCAAGACCGATTACGGAAAGACAGTCGGGACGATTGGGTGTGATTTCAAATTCAACCGCTTTGTCACGCATAGCAAGCACGTCCACGATGTCGTCGCCGGGCTTGTAAGAAAGCTCGGAATATGCGTTGAGGATCAGAATACCATCCGTGGGAGCGCCGGGCATATCGTGGAGAGTAAGACCGAGTTCTTCAATGGAGCAGAACATGCCCTCGGAGATCATACCGCGAAGCTTGCCGGATTTGATTTCATGTCCGCTTGCAAGCTTAACCACTCTTTTTTCATCTTTGGGGCAATAGCAAACGGGAACGTATGCGCCTTCAAAAACGTTTTTTGCAGCCGTGATGATCTGCAAAGTCTTTTCTCCGCAGTCAACCTGGCAAACAACCAATCTTTCCGCATCGGGATGCTGTTCAACCTTGAGGATTAAGCCGACTCTGACACCGCTTACTTCGGAACCGCAAAGCTCATAGCCTTCCACCTTGGAACCGGTATCCGTCATTCTGTCACAATATTTTTTGATATCAATATCCGAACAATCCACGAAATCGGAAAGCCAATTCATAGACAATACCATAAAAATTCACACTCCTTTTCCATTAAAACTGACGCAAGAAACGAACGTCGTTTTCATACATCAAACGAAGGTCATCGATGCCAAGTCTTGCCATTGTGATTCTTTCCACACCCATACCGAAAGCAAAACCGGAATATTCATTGGGATCAATGCCGCAGTTGGAAAGAACGAAGGGGTGTACCATACCCGCGCCGAGAATTTCCATCCAGCCTTCGCCTTTGCAAAGACGGCAGCCTTTACCGCCGCAAACGAAGCAGGAAACGTCAACTTCCGCAGAAGGTTCTGTGAACGGGAAATGGTGAGGGCGGAAACGGATTTTGGTTTCGGGACCGAACATCTGCTTTGCGAAAAGCTCAAGAATACCCTTGAGGTCGCCCATGGTAATACCCTTGTCTACAACAAGACCTTCAACCTGGTGGAAAATAGGAGAATGTGTCGCATCCGCGGGGTCTGCACGGTAAACACGTCCGGGAGAGATGATACGGATCGGAGGCTTTTTGTTTTCCATAACACGAACCTGAACGGGGGATGTCTGGGAACGAAGCAAAATGTTATCCGTAATATAGAAAGTATCCTGCGTATCTCGCGCGGGATGGTTTTTGGGAAGGTTCAAAGCTTCAAAGTTGTAATAGTCATACTCTACTTCGGGACCTTCCGCAACGGAAAAGCCCATACCGATAAAGATTTCGCGGAGCATTTCTTCCGTCTGTGCAATAGGATGGCGGTGTCCGACAGTCTGGATTTTGCCGGGCAAAGTAACGTCCAATTTTTCCGTCATCAAACGGCGTTCCATTTCCTTTTTCTTCTGTTCTTCCGCTTTTTTCGTCAAGGCCTCTTCAATGGTAGCTCTGACTTCGTTTGCAAGCTGACCGATGATCGGTCTTTCCGCGGGAGCAACCTTGCCCATACCGCGAAGGACGGCTGTAAGCTCGCCCTTTTTGCCGAGATATTTGATGCGAAGCTCTTCCGTGTTTTCCGAAGCTTCGATTTCAGCAACTGCTTTGATGCGAATCTGTTCAAGCAATTCTTTCATAAAACGTATTTCCTTTCGCGAATAGTAATAATAAATGGTATGTGAGCCGCGTTTTACCGTTTGTTTTCCAAATAAATATAAAAAAGTGGGCAACGCCCACTCGAAGTTGCTTGCCTATTGCAGTTTTTTCTATATCAAAACAACGCAAAACGGCAAGGTCAATTCGAGCAATTTCCTATAATATAAAAAACTCCCGTCCGCAGCAAAGGGACGGGAGCCAAAAGCTTCCGCGGTACCACCCGATTTTCCCGAAAATATTCTTTTCGGAACACTCAAATTACGCCGATAACGGGGCTTTCCGTCTGATGCTACTTTATTTTCACATCAGCCACTCCAAAGCGAAAGGCGCACCGCGACGGATAATCCGATCTCAGCAAATTCGGATCTCTCTGTGAAGCCGTTTTCTGCGGATAGCCGCTTTTTCACCGTGTTTTCATAACCATATGAAATAGAATATCACAAACTTTTGTATTTTGCAATAACATTTTCAAAAATTTTAAATATTTTTTTATTTTTCTTTTGTAAAAATTGTTGGAATTTGATATTGACAAATTTTCTTTTTTCCTATATAATATAGATTGTAAATAATTTGTTAAATTTTTTACACAATTTTAATAATTTATTATCACGGAGGAAATGACAAATGAAAAGAATCCTTTCTATCGTACTCGCACTCGCTGTTCTTGCTACCATGTGCTTGGCATTCGCTTCCTGCGGCAAGCTCTCCGGCACATATGAAGCTAGCGGTCTTCTCGGCAAAACCGAACTCACTTTCAAAGGTGACACCGTTACCATCACCAAAGGCACCATCGAAGCTGAAGGTACTTACGAAATCAAAGACGACAAAATCACCATCGAAATTGAAAACGACGGCAACCTCGGTTGGGATGATATCCTCAAAGTTTTCAACGGTGAACACGATTTCGAAAAAGGTAAAGATTACATCAAGATTGGTAGCACCAAATATACAAAAGCTGACTAATTCTTAAATTTTTATCTGACAGTTAAATCAAAAAGCAAACGGCAGTTTTTACCGAAAAGGTATTGAACTGCCGTTCTTTTTGCAGTATAATTATAGAAGTCGGTTCCGGTAAATCGACTTTTATATTAAGAATCAAAAAAGAAAACGGAGATTATTATGAAACGCCATATCGCTCTCATTTTAGCTGCAATCATGATTTTTGCGCTCTGCTTTACTTCATGCAACAACACCGGAACGGTGGAAAGTACACCGTCGAACGGAAACACAGGCACAAGCGCAAAACCCGAAAACAGCTCAAGTTCACAAACGTCCGGATCTTCAGAAAGTTCCAAGCAACCCGAAAACACAACCGCAGGATGCTCGCACAACTATGGAGATTGGATGACAACGAAAGCACCCACCTGTATGGAAAGCGGAAGCAAAGTTCGTATTTGCTCAAAATGTTCCCATGCGCAAACAGGAGAAGCAGCCGCTCTCGGACACACGACAGAAACGGGAATCTGTGAACGTTGCGGAGAAAATATCGGACAATCTCTCGCAGAAGCCATCCGCAGTGTCATCGAAATTTATGAAGTTTACGTCAGCAAAATCGATTCGGCAGGCGGCGTAAACATGGGAGTTGCTTTTACCAACAAATCGGATAAAACAATCAAATATATTCATTTTTACGTCAGACCTTATAACGCGGTCGGTGATTCACAAAAATGCGAAATCCGAGGATACAGCCGATTTGATGCCTATATCACAGGTCCTCTGGAAGGCGGACACGAAGGATACAGCCGTTACGGCGAAAATACATCGGGCGGACATCATTGGGATGCATGCTGGTACAACAATTCCATTTCCTATATTGACTTGGAAGGTGTCAAAATCGAATATATGGACGGTTCCACATATTCCTTGAACAGCGAAGAAGTAAAACTTGCTTTTACGGATTATCCCATTATCGACGAGGTTGAAGATCTCGGATATAAAACGGGATTTTCCTACAACTCCCAGGATGAAACATTTAATTTTAGACTCATGCTGGTAAACAGACATCATGTTTCTTTGGCAAGGAATGCAAAAGTAGACGTCCGTTTCGTCAACGGCAACAATGAGATCGTATTTTCCAAAACGTACCGCATCGATGAAGCTGACTTCGTTGAAGACCAAGAATTCAGCTTGGGAACAATCAAATATGCTTCTTTCTCCATTAATGACTGGGAAATTGAAGGAGGCACCACCGGTTCAGGATATTTGTATTACAAAGTATACAGCGATGACGGAGAATTCAGTTTTGAAGAAAAATCCGAATTTACCTCTGATTTGCCCAAAGAAACCGAATCCTACGATACCTACCTCAATACTGAGGGACTTTCCTACAACGGATACTACCTCACGCTTTATACGAGCAACGGTTCCCTGTTTGCCATTCATGACGTAACCGAAACGACCAAAAACTCCAAAATGACGATCACGGTCAGAGGAATCAAACTGGCAGGCCCCAAAACATATCAAAATCCGATTAAAATGACAGTTCTGGCTCCCAACGGATTCATTGCGGGAACACTCACGGGAGATCCTTGGGCATACGAATCGGGAGATACCTTCTCTTATACCGTAACACTCAACAACGTCGGAGACGGCGAATATACGCTTTGCTTTGACGAACGCCTTTGTGACAGTAACGGTCTTTACTATAACATCAGTGAAAATCTGAATGCTTTTTCAGCATATCTTTCCAATCAAACGGTTGAACATCTCGTAGTTCCCTCCTCTTTTCTCAATCTTCCCGTAACCGCGCTCGAGACTCCTTGGAATATTGAAAATTCTTCTTTGAAATCTATTGAAATTCCCGCATGCGTTACCATAATCGACGGCGGTATCTTCTCAAATTGCAATAATCTGACTTCCATTACCGTAGCTCAGAACAACCCCGTGTACCACAGCGCGGGAAACTGTATCATCGAAACCGCTTCCAAAACGCTGATTGCGGGATGCTCCACAAGCGTTATTCCCGCTGACGGCAGTGTAACCTGTATTTATTACAGCGCGTTCGACGGAATTCACGGATTGAAGAACATCGTTATTCCCGAGATCGTTACGAAAATCCTCGACGGAGCATTCCAAAATTGCACCTCGCTGGAAAGCATCCAATTGCCGAGCAGCCTCATTGAATTGGGATCTATGGCGTTCAGCGGATGCAGATCCTTGAAATCCGTAACCGTTCCCGAGAAAATTACGGAACTGAACGCATATCTTTTCTCAGAATGTACTTCTTTGGAAACCGTCGTATTCGAAGGGGATGTAACAGACATCTATACCGGCGCATTTTATCTCTGCTCTTCGCTGAAAACCTGTGATCTTCCCTCCTCCGTCACTTATATATCTGATTACGTTTTTGAAGGCTGTACGCTTCTGACAGAAAAAGAAAACGGTCTGTTCTACGTCGGTAATTGGCTCGTTGGTGCTGAAGATGGTATTTTTGATGCCGATATCCGAATGGGTACCATCGGTATTGCAGGAAATATTTTCGCTTTGCAAACGACATTGAAAACGGTTTATATTCCCGCAAGCGTCCGCCATATCGGAAATTACGTATTTGAATCTTGTTCAAATTTAAGAAAAGCAACGATTGAAAACGGTATTGACCATCTGAGCGCAGGATTATTTGCTAATTGTTACCGTTTGGAAAAAATTATTTTTACAGGTACGAAAGCGCAATGGGAGGCCCTTGAAAAGAATTCCTCCTGGTTCAATGGCAAACTTACCGTCATCTGTACCGATGGAGAAGAAAGCTTCGCTAATATAAAATCCAACAGTTCTCACATCTGGTGGACAAACGTTTCCTCCGGACAGGATCGTTGGAACTTTAACAATCCCTATATTAAGGGAAGCACGCTTTATATTCCCTGTACGCAAGTTATTTTTGCCGCGCCCTTCTCCTGGAACGATAAAACCGATTCGGGAAAACTGACGGGAGAAGCAGCCGTCACGAATTATTTCAACGGAATCAAAGCAAAAGTCAGCGGTACGTATGAGAAAAAAGAGTTCTCAGCCAATGAAGCGCAAAGCTTCATTCTGGAAATTCCATTGGATGAACTGAATCAAGAAAAACCCGAAGAATTGTATTTACGTTTGGAAGCACTTGTCAACGGCAAGCTCTCTTACGTTTTGATCAATTTCGAAATCAACTGGTAATATTGGAAAAACCGAGCCAAAAGTCTGCGGTTAGCGATTGGTTCGGTTTTTTTACCAAAAAATTTCATAACCGTCAAAAGGACTTTACCCTTGACATTATGACTTTCATATATTATAATATAAGATGATATATGACAGTTTTTTCCTTAAAATTCTGCGATATATCTTTGAATTTTTAAAATAAATTGTAAAAAGAAAAAGGAGGTGCTCCACTCTCTATGGACCCAGTATTGATCAGTGTAATTTGTGTCATTGCCGGTATTGTATTCGGTACGGGCGCAGGCATTGTCGTCGGCAACAAAACCGGTTTTAAAAAAGGTTATCAAAACCGTTTGGAAATCGGAGAAAAAGCGATCGGCTCTGCCGAAAAAGAAGCGGAACGTATCGTTGCGGAAGCAAAGAAACGAGGCGATGCCAAATACAAAGAAATGGTTGTTGAAGCAAAAGAGGATATCCTCAAAGCAAAAACCGAAGCAGAAAGAGAAAACAAAGAACGTCGTCAAGAGATCCTTCGTTTGGAAAATAAAGCTCTTGCCAAAGAAGAAACTTTGGAAAAGAAAATCGAAAATTTCGAGCGCAAGGACGAGCTTCTGAACAAAAAAATTCGTGAAAACGAAAAAATTCAGGAAGAAATCGAACAAATCAAATCTCAACAGCTTGAAAAGCTGGAAGAAATCAGCGGATATACGTCTGAAACGGCAAAAGCAGAACTTGTTTCCAAAATTGAAACGGAAGCAAAGCGCGAAGCAGCCGTCAAAATGACGCAAATTGAAGCAGAGCTCAAAGATACCGCTGATGAAAAAGCAAAGAAAATCATTACGGAAGCCATTCAAAGACTTGCTTCCGGACACGTTTCCGAAACGACCGTTTCCGTCGTTCCCCTACCCAGCGAGGAAATGAAGGGACGCATTATCGGACGTGAAGGAAGAAACATTCATAAGATCGAAACGCTGACCGGCGTTGACCTTATCATCGATGATACACCCGAAGCCATCACACTTTCCTGTTTTGACCCGATTCGCAGAGAAATCGCAAGAATCGTTTTGGAAAGATTGATTTCCGACGGACGTATTCATCCTTCCAGAATCGAAGAAACATTTGAAAAAGCACAAAAAGAAGTGGAACAGAGCATCAAACAAGCAGGCGAAAAAGCCGCTTTCGATACGTTTGTCAACGGTTTGCATCCCGATCTCGTCCGTCTGCTCGGCAGACTCAAATACCGCACAAGTTACGGACAAAACGTTCTCGACCACTCCATGGAAGTTGCTTATCTTGCAGGCGCGATGGCGAGCGAGCTCGGTCTCGACAGTACCCTCGCAAGACGTGCAGGTTTGCTCCATGATATCGGTAAAGCACTCACACAAGAAGTTGAAGGTTCTCACATTCAGCTCGGTGTTGAGATTGCCCGTAAATTCAAAGAAAACAAAGACGTTGTGCATGCCATCGAAGCGCACCACGGCGACGTGGAAGCAAAAAATGTGATTGCAATTCTCGTTCAGGCAGCGGATGCCATTTCCGCAGCAAGACCCGGCGCACGCAGAGAAGACCTTGACAGTTATATCAAGCGTTTGCAGAAGTTGGAAGAAATTGCAAATGAATTCAACGGTGTTGAAAAATCTTATGCCATCCAGGCAGGTCGCGAAATCCGTGTTATTGTAAAACCCGAACAGGTTGTCGATGCGGAAATCGTTATCATTGCGCATGACATTGCAAAGAAAATTGAAAATGAACTCGAATATCCGGGTCAGATCAAAGTTCAGGTCATCCGCGAAAACCGCGCGTTTGAATACGCGAAATAATTTTATATAGATTTTAATATAGATTGTTAAAATGAAAATTTCGGCTTCGCCGAGAATATATAAAATGAAATAAAAACTCCGATACGAAAAAATTCGTATCGGAGTTTTTCTCTTAAAACAAATTCAATCCAAACCAACCGCTTCAAAACCGGAATCCTTCAAAACGTAGATTTCTTTGAAACCGACGGATTTCAGAAGTTCCGCACTGTCATCAAAGCTTTGCTTCAGAAAATCGCCGTTGTGGCAATCGGAGCTGATGCAAGCGCCCCAACCGTGTTCCTTCAAATATTTCAAAATGAAGGGATGAGGATACGGGGTTGTTCTGTAACCGCGGGAAATCGCGCCTGTATTGACTTCAAAAAACGGAATTTTTCCCGTCAGAGCATCCATCGCATCCAATGCGTATTTACGGTATACGGGAGAATCCACGTCAAAGAAATTTTCTTTTTCGGAAAATTTACAGATCAGATCCGCATGGCCGAGAATATCGGTTTTTGCAAAATTCGGAAGCTGCGCCAAGGTTTCATAATATGCTTTGGCATATTTCATACCGTCACCGCCAAAATAATCCTTGATAATTCCCGCAACAACGGGGGCTGTACGGTCAAAACCAACGTGTTTTCCGTCAATCAGAAGATAATGCGCGGCACCGATCAGATAATCGTAGCCCGAAAGATCAATTTCGGAATACATATCAAATTCCAGGCCACAGAAAATATCAATCTGACCTTTATATTTTTCTTTCATTGCGCGAACTTCCTTTTTATATTCTTCCGTACCCGCAAGAGACATCGAATGATCGGGCGCATAGAACATATAAGAGTGTCCGGAAAAACCAAGGGAATCAAAACCAAGCCCAATGGCTTTTTGAATCATTTCTTCCACACTGTCCTTGCCATCGCAATACGAAGTGTGCGTATGTAAATTCTGATAATATTTCATGTTTAATCTCCTTATTCTGCAATAGATTCCATTTTCGCATCCGCTGTACGGAAAAAGGCATCCGTTGCCTTTCCGCGCTGAATCAATTCGTTCCAGATTACCCAAATTGCCGCATTCCAACCCTGATTGGCTTTCACGCCCTTTCCTTTGATTGTATGCATATATTCGTGCGTAGCACCGTCGTAATCAAGATCGATCATCAAACGCTCCGTCATATTCTTTTCCGCATCGGATACGCCGTGGAGATAAGCAGCAATATGAAAAAGCATTTCATAAACGTGGTAAGAACCGCCGTTTGCATATCTCCCCGTTTCAATGGTATCAAATCCCGGATGAACGTAACCGTTCAAACCGAACGCCTCCACAGGAAGATACGAACCGTCCGGCGCAGAAACGATCTTAATGCCGTAAGGCGTTTTGGAAGCGCCGTCGCAAATCTTCCGATATGTTTTTTCTACCATTTCATCAGAAATGAAAAGCTCGTCAAAAAGCATATAATACAATACTTCGCCAACCGTTATATCAAGCGCAAGAAATTGTTTTTTCTCGCTCATAGGGATATATTCGCCATTGAAAAGAGCGGAATAACGGGCAATCGCTTTCTCTTTGAGATCTCCGATATCGTATCCAAGACGTTTTGCGGCTTCCAAAGCGCAAACACAAAGTCCCTGATTATAGGCATCGATATCATCCAATTCATAACAGCAAATATCAAACCAATTACGAAAAGAACAATCTTCTCTGCAATTGGGATAATAACCGCCGTCTGCCGTAAATTTATTCATACACGCTTTGACGGTTTCAAACGCCTGATCTGCTCTTTTTTGATTGAATGTTTTTCCGTTTTTGAAAATTCGATAAGACCAAATCAGATAAATCAAAGGATTTTCCGCATCCTTAAATTCATAATCAAGAGCGCGGTAACATTGATCCTGTGTATATTCATCCAAAATCCACGTTTGATAAAAAGAATCTCTGAAATATTGTGTATTGGCATATTCAATTCCCGCAACAACCCATTTATCGCTTCTTCCCGTTTCATTTTTACGAATGTGCATATAGTTGCACGCAAAACAAGCGGCACGATAGAGCGAATCGCTTCCGCCGCCCCAAACCTTTTCAATCATGAGAAAAACTTCACGTCTGATGGCTTTCAAGGTATGCGCATTGGAGCGAAACGCCACGAAACGAAACGTATGCGTTTTTCCGTTGCCGATTTTATGATAAATGGGTTCAAAATGATCGCTTTCCGGATAATTCGGCGCACCGCCCGGATCGCCCGAAGAGAGATAAAAACGGTTTTCATTGGGAAGGAGATGCTGTGTCGTTGCGTTTTCAAAATAGGAAGGGTTGTCCGAAACAAAAACTTCTGATTTTTCACCTTCGACAGCAGCTACCATCGGAATCGCCCCTCTTTGCATTTTGAATTGATAATTATGAACATTATGAGGGCTTTGACGGAAAATTCTTTCATCAAAGCAAGGACCTTTGAAAGAATAAAACTTGCATTCCCCTTTTCCGCAAAGAGAAATATAAACGGATGATTCTTCCTTTGCCGAAACCGTAATTTCAATGATTTTATAGATGCCCTTCTCTTCGCATCCGATATGAAATTCATACAGATCGGACACAATCGTTTTTTCGCCTTTTTGGGCAAATATATCAGCACATTCATCAATCAAAAAATTTTTTTCTTTGGTATGTAAAATATAAGAGTATTTCATGATCGTTGTCCTTTTGGAATATTGATTCATCCTCCCGGAATTCCGAGAGGATGAACACCGCTCAATTGAACAATATTCGAAATATCCAATCGTTCAATTTTGTATTTTTACTTGCAAATACGGAGAATCGCTTCCGCAAAAATCTTGGCGTTAAGCACCAAATGATTCAAGGAAATATATTCGTCCGCGCCGTGAACGTGGTTATCTTCTCCGAGAAATTCCGCGCCAAATGCAACACCGCCTTCAATATCATGGACATAAGTGCCGCCGCCAATAGCAAGACAGTATCCGGGGTTGCCCGTAAATTCGGTATAAACGTTCAGAAGCGTCTGAATAAATTCACTGTTTTCATCCACGTAATGCGGTTCAACACCTTTGTATTCCGAAAGTGTGAGTCCCGCGTTATTCAATGCAGATTCCAATTTTTCATGAACGGATGCTACGCATTCGCAAATGGGGAAACGTATATCAAACGAGCCTTCCAATTCGCCTTTTTCATATCGGAGCATACTGAATACAAATGTCAGCGCGCCGGATTTTTCATCCTGCGCATTGATTCCCAAAGAAGCGCCGTCGCATTCGCCGTATACAAAATTTTCAGAAAGCGTTGCAAACAAAGCCGCGCTTTCATCGTCAGTCTTCAAAGCGCCGAGCACACGGCAAAGAGCGGTAACTGCATTTTTACCCATATACGGAAGAGAAGCATGAGCAGCCTTTCCGTTTACCGTCAATCTTGCAAAATCGCCGTCCGTATGAACTTCCATGGTAACATCAGCAGGCAAACGCTTCTTTGCCGCAGCAATTTCAGCGGACGAAAATCCTTTGATGACGGCAACCGCTTTTTCGGGAACAGCATTGACTGCGACACCGGCCTGTACGGAAACAATGGTTTTTTCTCCGTTTGCGCAAATTGTTTTTGTAAATTTACCGGGCATACGTCCCTTTTCGAGATTGATGACGGGATAGCTTGCATCGGGAGTAAATACATAAGGAGGAAGTGCTTCTTTTTTACGATAATAAACGAGATCGGAAGAACCGCATTCTTCATCCGTACCAACGATCAGACGTACGTTTTTGGAAAGCTTACAGCCACATTCCTTCAAAGCACGGAGCGCAAACAAAACGGCAACAGCAGGACCTTTATCATCGGAAGAACCTCTGCCGTAAAGCTTTCCTCCGCTGAGAGTCAAAGCATAGGGAGGATATTTCCAACCGGTGCCTTCCGGAACAACGTCCAGATGGCAAAGCACACCAAGTTTCGTTTCCAGATTCGGATTCATATCTACCGTTCCCACGTAATTTTCATGATTTGTCACAGTAAAGCCGCTTTCCTTTGCCATTTCTAACATTTTAGCAAGAACGCGTGCGTTTTCTTTTCCGTAGGGCATATCCTCTTCAGGCGCGGATTTTACGCTCGGAATTGCAACAAGGGAAGAAAGACAGTTGATCATTTCGCTTACATGATCATCTATATATTTATTGATTTTGGAAGGCATCATTGTATCATCATTCCTTTCAAATATTTCTGAATTTTTTACTCTTCATCGCGAAGCAAAAAACTTGCTTCGCGTATATCTTCATAAGAAAAACCGTATCGCAAAAGAGAAGCGACAGCTTTATTCCTTTTTTCCGGCGTTTCAAAAATCTCAGTACCGCCCATAGAGCGGATACGCTTGGCGCAAGCTTCGGAAAAATCAAATTCACCGAACTCCAACGCTTTGCGAATCACTTCCTCCGAAAACCCCTTACGGAAAAGCTCCTGTTGAATCCGTTTTTTTCCGTATCCTTTTTTCTTTGCCAGATTTTCTGCAAACTGTGCTGCATCTTCAGTCTCACGGATATATCCTTTTTCAACCAGAAAAGAAACCGCTTCTTCCGCAATTTCGGAAGAATAGCCCTTTTTCTTCAGTTTTTCCGTCAATGCTTTCGGGGTATTTTTCGCATAGCCAAGCAAATCCAAGCCTTTTCTGATTGCGGAGTATAATTTCATGGAACGAAGAATTTCCTCGCACTGTTCTCTTTCAATCAAAATAGGTTCTTTCAAGAAAGAAGGTAAACGCAAAGAGGAAAACATGGAAGCGGAAACCTTACCTTTGATATATTGAGATTCCTTTCCGTTGGAAATCTCCAAAGAAATTTCCGCTTCCTCGCCGTTCCCCAGCGCCTGAATTTTATATATGGAAATACGCATTAATCGTCATTTTCGATATCGAGCAAACGGATATCGAAATCATCTCCGTCTTCGTCGCCGTTTCCTTCTTCGTCTTCATCCAAGGAATAGGTATCGTCGCCGGAAAGATCAAGATCTTTTCCCTGCAATTTGATTTTTTCTTCCAGTTCCTTCATCAATTCGGCATTTTCAGCAATGGCCTTTTTCGTATTTTCCTTACCTTGCGCAACCTTTTCTCCGTTATAAGAGAACCATGAGCCGCTCTTCTGAATAATACCGAGTTCAATGGCAACGTCAATAATTTCGCCCGCCTTGGAGATGCCCTTTCCGTAAATGATATCGAATTCCGCAACACGGAAAGGAGGAGCCACTTTATTTTTAACGACTTTACATTTTACACGGTTTCCGAAAACTTCATCGCCTTGTTTGAGATTTTCAACCTTACGTACGTCGATACGAACGGAAGCATAGAATTTCAAAGCACGTCCACCGGTTGTAGTTTCGGGATTTCCGTACATAACACCGACCTTTTCACGGAGCTGGTTAATGAAAATAACCACGCAATTTGTTTTGGAAATAGAACCTGAAAGTTTACGGAGCGCCTGGCTCATCAATCTTGCTTGCAATCCAACATGACTGGAACCCATATCGCCATCGATTTCCTGTTGAGGAACCAAAGCGGCAACGGAGTCCACGACAACAACGTCAACTGCGCCGGAGCGAACGAGCGCATCCGTGATTTCAAGAGCCTGTTCGCCGCTGTCGGGCTGAGAAACAAGCAAATTATCAATATTTACACCCAGCGCCTTCGCATAAATAGGATCCAAAGCGTGTTCCGCGTCAATGAAAGCCGCTTCGCCGCCAAGTTTCTGAACTTCTGCGGCAATATGAAGAGCAACAGTTGTTTTACCGGAAGATTCAGGTCCGAAAATTTCAACGATTCTTCCCTTCGGAACACCGCCGATACCCAGCGCAAGGTCAAGAGTCAAGGAACCTGTAGGAATTGCTTCCACGCTCATATGCGCATTTTCACCGAGTTTCATGATCGTACCTTTACCAAAATCCTTTTCGATTTGGGAAAGTGCGGTTGCAAGTGCTTTTTTCTTATCCTCCGCAGAAACGGGGTATACCACGGCATTCTTCTTTTTCTTTTCTGCCATATTGATTAAAATCCTTTCTTCAAGAAAATATACTTTAAGGGAAATATTCCCTGTCCTTTTTTATTTAATTGTTTTAAATTTCATCTTCGTCCGCGATAGGAAAACTGATTTCGGTAGCTTCCAATGCTTCATTTTTTTCAATGGAAGCTTCGATCTCAGCCGCTTCTTCCTCATCGGACTTCGTTGCCGCAAAGCTGATGATACGATTATCCTCTGCAAGACGCATGATGATAACACCTGCGGTATTATTTCCTTCATAAACGGGGATACCGTTTACGGGGGTACGAATAATCGTACCATCCTCTGTGATAATCATAATATCGTCATTTTCTCCAACCGTTGCAATTCCTGCCAAAGCGCCCGTCTTATCGGTCAACCTCTGACAGATGACGCCGGAAGTACCTCTGTTATGCGCAGTATAGGAATCAAAACGGTTTCTCTTACCGAAGCCGTTTTCCGTCAACGTAAAGAGATGTTTGTTTTCGTCGACAATGGCAACGCCTACGACGCAATCTCCTTCACGAAGCTTGATACCGCGAACACCTCTTGCCGCGCGACCCATAACGCGGGCATCCGTTTCCTTAAAGCGAACCGCTTTGCCTTCTCTGGTTGCGATTACGATATCATTTTCACCTGTCGTATGTTTTACGAAAACAAGTTCATCGCCTTCATCGAGATTGATTGCAATTTTACCGCCTTTTCTCTGATATTCAAAATCCTTGACGTTCGCGCGTTTCACAACGCCGTTTTTGGTTACCATGACAAAGTATTCATTTTCGTCAAATCCGGAAACGGAAATCACGGAAGTAACCTTTTCGCCTTCCTGCATATCAATGACATTGACGATATTGGTACCCTTTGCGGTACGGGAGGCTTCGGGAATCATATATGCTTTCTTCATATACACACGTCCCTTATCCGTAAAGAGAAGCAGATAACTGTGAGAATGGACGATGATAACGTCTTTCACATAGTCCTCTTCCTTTGTGGACATACCGATGATACCCTTACCGCCTCGTTTCTGAGCGGTATACGTCGCGGCGGGCGCGCGTTTGATATAACCTGCGCCGGACATGGTAATCACACATTCATGGCGATCAATCAAATCCTCATCGATGATATTATCAATCGCATCCGCAATCTGCGTACGTCTGACGTCGGAGAATTTTTCTTTAATTTCAAGCAGTTCTTTTTCAATAATTTCTTTTACCTTGGTTTCATCGGCAAGAATGGCTTCCAATTCCGAAATCAAAGCAAGTTTTGTTGCCAACTCTTCTTCAATCTTCAATCTTTCAAGTCCTGCCAAACTACCGAGTGTCATTTCAACGATTGCCTGAGCCTGAACTTGAGAAAGTCCGAATTTTTCCACAAGAGCATCTCTCGCATCCTGTCTGGAATTGCTTTTACGGATGGTATCGATAATTTCATCAATGGAATCCAAAGCCAATTTCAAACCTTCAAGGATATGCACGCGGGCGCGTGTTTTTTCCAAATCGAACACGGTTCTTCGGCGAATAACTTCTTCCTGATGTGCGATATAATTTGAAAGAATTTCTCTGAGTCCGAGAACCTTGGGTTCGCCATTGACAAGCGCAATCATATTGACGGCGCAAGTATCCTGAAGCTGGGTATATTTGTAGAGCTGATTGAGGATAACTTGACCGTTCGCATCCCTCTTATATTCGATAACGATCTTCATACCGGCTTTACCGGATTCGTCGCGCAAAGCGGTAATTCCTTCCACGCGCTTATCTTTTACAAGATCGGCAATGGATTCCACAAGCATACTCTTATTGACCTGATACGGAATTTCCGTAACGACAATGCGGCGTTTTTTTTCATCAACTTCGGCTTTTGCGCGGACAATAATTCTGCCTTTACCCGTCTGATACGCCTGATAGATCCCCGTCGTACCGCAGATCATTGCAGAAGTTGGGAAATCGGGACCTTTGATGAAAGTCATCAGATCAACAACCGTCGCATCCGGATGTTTCATATAATAGATTGTACCGTCAATTACCTCTCCAAGGTTGTGGGGAGGAATATTGGTTGCCATACCTACGGCAATACCGACGGAACCATTCACAAGCAAGTTAGGGAATCTTGCGGGAAGCACCATCGGTTCTTGTCTGCTGTTATCAAAGTTTGGAGAAAAATCAACGACGTTTTTTTCAATATCCGTCATCATTTCGTTCGCAAGCTTGGAAAGTCTTGCTTCTGTATAACGGTAAGCGGCGGCGCCGTCACCATCCACGTTACCAAAGTTTCCGTGACCCTCAACCAATGTATATCTCATATTAAAGGGTTGCGCGAGACGTACCATCGCATCGTATACCGAAGCATCCCCATGCGGATGATAACGTCCGAGAACATTACCTACCGTCGTTGCGGATTTGCAAAACGGTCTGTCATACGTCAGTTTTTCTTGGTACATAGAATATAAAATTCTGCGGTGTACCGGTTTGAGACCGTCGCGTACGTCGGGAAGCGCGCGGGATACGATAACGCTCATCGCATATTCAATAAACGATTTCTGCACGCGTTTTCCCATTTCCACATCAACGATCTTCTGATTTTCGTAAGCTATATCTCTGTTTTCCATGTAATTAAACCTTTCTCCGCTTTTCTTTTCGCAAAGAAAAGCTAAGTAAAAGAAACGGTCTGTTTCTTTCTTTTTTGATTTTTTTCGGGGCTTTTTCCCTCGGTTTCTTTCGCTTTTATCAGAGGGGATTTTTAATCCCCTCAATCATATTAAAAAATCAAATATCAAGATCTACCGCGTATTTTGCATTTTCCTCAATAAACTTTCTTCTGGGTTCCACTTTATCACCCATCAGAATCGAGAAAATTTCATCGCAAGCCATCGCATCCTCGATACCTACACGCAAAAGCGTTCTGGTCTCGGGGTCCATGGTTGTTTCCCAAAGCTGTTCAGGGTCCATTTCGCCAAGACCTTTATAGCGTTCAGCCTGAGAACCATTCCCCAGCTCATTGATATAGATATCTCTTTCCTCATCGGAAAAGGCATAACGGATTTGTTTGCCTTTATGGACTTTAAAGAGCGGAGGCTTTGCTAAAAAGATATGTCCATCCTCGATCAGTTTTCTCATGTGACGGAAAAAGAATGTCAAAAGCAAAATCTGAATATGAGAACCGTCAACATCGGCATCGGCCATGATGATGATTTTACCGTAACGGAGCTTTGCCATATCAAATTCTTCTCCGATGCCACAGCCAAGCGCCTGAATGATCGGAATCAACTGCGTATTGGAATAAACTTTATCCAAACGGCTCTTTTCAACGTTCAGAACCTTACCCCTCATAGGAAGAATGGCTTGAAAATGGCTGTCTCTGGCATCCTTTGCCGAACCGCCTGCAGAGTTACCTTCCACGAGATAAAGCTCTGTGAACTCCGTACGTTTTTCATGGCAATCCGCAAGCTTGCCGGGAAGACCTGCACCTTCCAGGGGGCTCTTTCTTCTTGCATTTTCTCTGGCTTTTCTTGCGGCTTCTCTTGCGCGGGAAGCAGCAATGGCTTTATCAATAATAATTTTCGCAATTGCGGGATTTTCTTCGAAAAATTCATTGAGTTTGTTTGTAACCAGATTGCTGACAAATCCTCGGATATCGGAGTTTCCGAGCTTGCCTTTTGTCTGCCCCTCAAATTGAGGTTCTTGCAATTTAACGGAAATAACCGCACAGATACCTTCACGCACATCGTCACCGGAAAGGGCGCTGTCGTTTTCTTTGAGAAAATTTTTCTTTCTTGCGTAATTATTAATAACACGGGTAATTGCGGTTTTGAAACCTTCCTCATGCGTACCGCCTTCGGGCGTTACGATATTATTCGCAAACGACATCATGGTTTCATTATAACCGTCATTATATTGAATTGCGATTTCAACGGATTTATCGTCGGTTTCCGTCGCCATATAGATAACGTTATGCAGAACTTCTCCGTGCTTAATGGCATTGAGATGTTCCACAAAGCTGCGTACGCCGCCTTCGTAGCAAAGTTCATTTGTAATAAGGTCTGCACCTCTCGCATCCGTTACCGTAATCTTGATACCGGCATTCAAAAATGCTTGCTCACGCATGCGGTTAAGGATGGTATTGTAGTCAAATTCCGTTGTTTCCGTAAAAATTTCGGCATCGGGCATAAAACGCACATAAAGTCCGTGTCTGTCTCCGCAGGAGCCGACGTGAGCAAAAGGACGAGCAACCTTTCCTCTTTCAAATCGTTCGGTATACATTTCTCCCGCGTGGCAGTTTTCAATTTCCGTCCAAACGGAGAGCGCATTCACAACGGAGGCACCGACACCGTGTAGACCGCCCGAGAATTTATAACCGCCTGCCCCGAATTTACCGCCCGCATGAAGCACGGTAAAAACGACTTCAGCCGTGGGAATACCGAGTTTTTTATTGATGCCGCCGGGAATACCGCGCCCGTTATCCTGAACGGAAACGCTTCCGTCCGGATGGAACGTAACGTCCACACGGTCGCAAATTCCCGCCATCGCTTCGTCGATGGAGTTATCGACGATCTCGTAAACGAGATGGTGGAGTCCTCGTTGGGAAGTCGAACCGATATACATACCGGGGCGTTTTCTGACCGCCTCCAAGCCTTCCAAAACTTGGATCTGACTATCCTCATAGACTCTTTTTTCGGTGTTTTGATTTTCCGACATAAGTATAGATCTGCCTTTCTGAAGATTGATATATGCTGATAACGTTTATTTTTCGGCATTCAAAGACAATCGCACTTTATTTCAAGGGATCGTCCGCCCTTTGACAAAGGGTTTTCACGGAAAGCTGAGAAAAATAAACCCTGTTTTGTTTTTTTCGAGAAGATGCCGCCGTCTCGGCAGTCAGAATGAAAGCTTTCGGAAGCTCATAACTGATATTGACGGTTTCTCCTCTTTTTTCGCATCCCGAAAGATACTGCTTTGTGATTTTGGATATCGTTGCGGTATCCGTATCAAAAATACCGATGATATCTGAAATTTTTATATTTTTATTATTTCCTGCATGAAGATACATAAAAGCCTCTTTGTTATAACAATACTATTGCAAGAGATAAAATATCGAGCGCAAGGAAGCAACCATTGAAAAAGCAAAGTATTTTGATGATTTTTACCACTTTCGGATTTTCATGAGAACGCAAAGAATGCGCAAAAAATATTGCAAGCAAGCCCACAGAAAGAATCCCCATACCGAAAAGCGGAACGGTAATATAGAACAGCGTTCCGTACAAAAATCCAAAGAATGAAGATATTCCGTCGGACGGTACAACATTGCCCCAAATAACCGCTTCCGAAGCCATATTGACCATTAAAAAGGAAAATAACTCAAAAACACAGGTAAATACACAAGCCAATATAAATCTTAAATTTTCTTTCTTACCTGCATTCATCATTTTAACCCTCAAAAATGCCGTAGGTTTCCATCATATGTTTGCCGATATTGTAAAGCAAAGTATTATACTGTTTTGCGAGATCAAGCGGTAATTTTTCAAGTTTACGGACGATTTCGCCTTCGTATTCAAAGGAATAACGAACGGTCTTTACCGGTACGTTGACTTCAAAATTGAACGTACCCTTGTATCCGATATCGAGCAATCCCTGAATCAACGCGTCGTAGTTGACACTGTCGTAAAGCGACATATAAGGAAGTCCGTGCATATCAATTCTGTGATGTCTGTGAGACTTTTCAAAATAACCTGCATTGCTGTGAATATGGAGCGCTTTCAGTTTATCACCGAGCGCAACCACGGAGCTGTACTGTTCGCAATCTTTTTTCCAATAGAGATTGGCGTGACCGACGTCCCAACAAGCGCCGAACATCGGATGGTCCAGACAATCGATCATTTCTCTGAGTTCCGCGCCGTTTTTCAGATAATAATCCTGTTCGTAATGTCCGATATTTTCAAGCAGAACACAAACGCCGGTCTCTTCCATATACGGAATCAAAGAGCAATAAAAATCCCTGTTCGCCGCCTGGAATTCTTCCTTGGATGCTCCTTTGATCTCGCCGGAATGGATAACGACCTGAGGAATACCGGCAATCTTACAAAATTCCAAAGAACGGCGGAAAACCGTCAACCAATCCGATTCGGGATCGAAAGGATTTACGATCGGCGCGTGAGCCTGAGGTGCAGTCATTCCGAGCTCGGCAAGATTTTCACGAAGTTTCTTTGCGTGAAGCTGTTCGTCATCCTGAATGTATTGGGGTCTGATCTCGTAATCCACGCAAGTGAAACCGCAATCACGGAAAAATTCGAGAACGGTTCTCTGTTCCTTGTCCGTATCAAAATAATGATTCAAAACGATGGGAGCCACTGAAAGTTTCATAAACTATACCATTCCTTTCTTACTGATAAAAATACGTACCGTTTTCTACGTATATTTTTTTTGCATTCGAAATACCTTTGAAGTCATTTTCGTCACAAGTCGTGATAATAACCTGTCTGCCATGAAGTTCAGAAAGAACGTAGCGCTTTCTCTCTCTGTCCAATTCGGAAAGAACGTCATCCAGAAGAAAAACGGGATATTCTCCGCTTTCTTCCTTGGAAAGCTCTCCTTCAGCCAACTTCATTGCAAGCGCAATGCTCCTTTGCTGTCCCTGGGATGCGAAAATTTTCGCATTCATACCGTTTAGCTTGATTTCAATATCATCCTTATGGGAACCGCCGAGCGTCGTTCCGAGAATCATTTCCTTTTGCAAATTCTTTTTGAAAATATTCCTGTATTTTTCCGCATTCACATTGCGGTCGAGCAAATCGTCATTCTCTTTGCCGGCAATGTGAGAAAGATAAGAAAAATCAACGGATTCTTTTCCGCCCGTCATATCGGAAAGATATTGATTCACAAGTGAAAACAGTCTTTCGGCATATTGCGCGCGGACCTGTGTGATATATCCCGCATCGGATGCGAGCTTTTCTGAAAGAATATCTTCCGTCAGATGAAAACTTTCTCCGTGTTTTTCATAATTTTTAAGGAGAGCGTTTCTCTGCTCAAGGAGCTTTTTATACTCCATCAAAGCCGCAAGATACGGACGGTTGAACTGAGAAATCGCACTGTCGAGAAATCCGCGTCGTTCCGCAGGCTCGCTTTTTACGATGGAAAGATGCTCCGGACAAAAGAGAACCGCTTTGAAGTTTCCGATAAAATCGGACATCTTTGAAATTTTGATTCCGTTTTTGAAATTTTCCTTCGGCATATCGCGGAAAACACGGTAACTCATTTTGTTTTCCCGCAGAGAATCCCGATAAGAAATACTGATTTGGGCGCTGATCTGATCGGTTTTGATCAGATCTTTTTCCCTTGCGTGACGGAAGCTTTTACCGCTGCCGAACAGATAGATTCCCTCTATCACGTTAGTTTTTCCCTGCGCGTTTTTTCCGTAAAGAATATTGATCTCTTTATCAAAGGAAAACGGAAAAAACTCTATATTCCTGTAATTTTCAAATACAGCGCAATCCAAATACATACGATCAATCTCTGAGTTTGACGGGAAGCGCCAGGTAGAGGAATTTCGAATCGCTTTCTTCCGTGTTTGCGCCTTCGATTACCATGATCATATAGGAGGATGTCAAAGAAAGCTTCAACTGTCCCGCATCGGTTGCACGGAGAATTTCAATCAAATATTTGCAGGGGAAACCGATTTCCAGATCGTTACCTGTTTTTTCAATATTGATCTCATCGAAAAAGTTTCCGGAAACGGAAAGAGCGCTGACACCGAGTATCTGATCCTTGAAACTGAAGCGAACGACGCTCTTCGCCTGTCCGACAACGCGTTCTTCCGTAACAATGGAAGCGCGTTCGAGAGAATCCTCCAAAGCATCCCTTTCAACTTCCACGAAAGTTTTGCTTTCTTTGGGAATGAATCTTTTATATTCAATATACGGAACGTCGATCAGACGGGAGAAGAGAATTGCTTCTTTATCCTGCGCGCCGCATTTCATACCGAAGTAGAAAAGCGCGTGTTTTCTTGTCAGAGAAAATTGAATCGGTTCATCCTTATCTTCCAAAAGTCTGGAAAGTTCGGCAACCGTTTTAACGGGAATGATGAAACTGATTTCGGTTTCGCCGCTCTTCGTTGTGATATTGGTTTCGACTTTATTTTCACGGATGGCAACACGGTAGCTGTCGCATCCGACTACGGTTACGCTGTTTTCCGTAATTTCAAAATAAAGACCCATGAGTGCGGGGCGGGTTTCATCTTGAGAAACGGCAAAAATAGTTTGACCGATCAGCTTTTTGAGCATTTTTTGAGGGAGGAAGAATTTTCGGTCAGGATTCAATTCGGGCATCTGAGGGAAGGTGTCGCCCGAGATATAGTGGATTTGGAATTTGGAACGGCCGCTGGAAACGACAGCCATTCCGCTTTCTTCTTCGGAATTGGTTTCAATGGTTACGTTTCCGGGCATATACTTGACAATGCTGGAAAGTTTATTACCGTTCATTACAATCACGCCGCCCGTTTCCACTTCGGCGCCGATCATAATTTTAATGCCTTTTTCAAGGTCATACGCGCAAAGCTGACATTGAGAATCGCCGACGGTGGTGATCAAAATGCCTTCAATGGAATTGATCGTTTTTTCGGTTGAAACACAGCCGAGCGATTTTGTAATAGCAAGAAGAAGCTCTTCTTTTTTGAAGGTTACTTTCATAAAAGGGTTCCTTTCTTAAAATCATCAATCGAATTTTTAAGGAAAATCTGCTTTTGTAGTCGGGATGCTCTTTCCACAGCTCGGAAAAAGCAAAGATTTCCTTTTTCGTGCTTTGAAAATAAAATATTAACTGTTTTTTAGAAGTAATGGTTTTAGTTTGTGTAGAAAAGTTGGAAAAGTCCCAAAAAGACAGCCGGCGCCAGGGTTTTCGCATTTTGTTTTCCGTGGTTTTGCAAGGGGGAAGACGTACGGAAAACTTTTTCGTTTTGTGGAAAAAAACTTGCGCGCGGGAAGCTTGTGGAAATTCTTGAAAAGATGCGATGTGGAAAAGGAAAAAATGTGCAAAAAAATGTGGAAACGAGAAACGTGTGTGGGAAATCGGATCGAACGGGAAATCGTTGATGCGAAAATATGTAACGCAAATGCTGAGCAAATATCCCTCTTTTGAGAAAATGTTGAAAAGATGCTGTTCTTTTCAACAGAGGAAAAAAATTGCTGTCACAAAGCGTTTTTGCTTTTTCCACCTGTTTTTCCACAAGCTGTGGAAAAACGAAACGAGACATATCCACATATCGCCTTTTCTTTTCCGCGGACAGCCATCATGCGAATTCGTTGCAGATGCTATTGATTTCATACTCAAAAGCGCTGTCGCCGGACATTTTGCTTTTGATGACATCAATGGAGGAAAGAATGGTCGTATGATCTCTTCCGAAAATTTTCGCGGTGTTCTGCAAGGAAAGGTTTGTCACGTTGCGAATGACGTAAATGGCGATGTGGCGCGCGAGCGCAATATCGGTCGTGCGTTTTTTGCCTTTGATATCTTCAATGCTGATGTTATAGCGTTTGGAGATATTTTCTATAATCTGTTCCGCAACGAGTGCGGGGGGAACGGTGCCCGAGATGACGCCGGAAAGAACGTTTCTGGCTGTATCTACGGTAATTCTCGTTCCGTTTACAAAGCTGTATGCTCCGAGTTTTTTGATGACGCCTTCCAGCTGTCTGATGTTGCTTTTTACGTTTTCTCCGAGGAAATTCAGAACGTCATCGGAAAGATTTACGTTCAGAAGCTGCGCTTTTCGTTTCAAAATCGCAATGCGCAATTCTGTTTCCGGCGGTTGGATGTCTACGATCAATCCGCCTTCAAAACGGCTTTGAATTCGTTCTTCCAGGTGCTGGATATCCTTGGGAGGACGGTCGGATGTCAGAATCACTTGTTTTCCTGCGTCGTACAGGGAGTTGAAGGTGTGGAAAAACTCTTCCTGTGTGGAAACCTTGCCTGCGATGAATTGGATGTCGTCGATCAAAAGCATATCGGCATTGCGGTATTTTTCCTTGAATTTGGTCGTGGTCTTTTTTTCGATGGAGCGAACCAGCTCGTTTGTGAAGTCTTCACCTTTGATGAGGATGATATTGAAATGCGGACGGGTTCTTTTGACTTCGTTCGCGATTGCTTTCATAAGGTGCGTTTTTCCGAGTCCGCTTGGACCGTAAAGGAAAAGCGGATTATACTGTTCCGCGGGATTGTTTGCGACCGCGACGGATGCCGCGTGGGCAAGTTTGTTTGAACTTCCCACGATAAAGTTATCGAAAGTATAGTCCTTTTCGGAGACGAAAGCCGTGTCGTGCGTAGGTTCTTCGTCTTTTTCCTTAACCGGTTCGGGCTCTTTTTTTACGGCGGGCTTTTCCGCAAGCAGAGCGCTTTCCAATTTGAAGGTCGATTTCGCAAAAACTTTGACGTCAACGTGGAAATTCAGCGTTTGTTCAAAGATCGCGGCGATATCGGGCGCGTATTTTTTATTCAAAAGATCCACGAAGACTTCGCTTGTGGTTGTGATTAATGCCCGTTCGTCATCGAAATATTCCAGTTCAAAATTTTTGAACCAGAGCTCGATAACGGCTTCGGGATATTTTTTCAGTATTTCGTCGTAAACGATATTCCAGATGGCTTGATTGGAGTTCAAAGTTTTATCCCTCTTTCCGTGTTTTGATTTTCGGCGCTTTCCGAAAAAGCGCAAAATAAGCCCTTTATATAATAATTATTATATATTATATCATAATAGTTATTTTAAATCAAGTGGAAAAAACGAAGGTATTTCAGAGTTCTTCACACTTTTGAAAAAATATTTTGAAAAAATTCAAATAATTGTGGAAATTATGTGGAAATTATGATAGACTATTTGCATACCATAGGAATTTGCGTAAAAATGATCTTGCCGTTTTGTATTATTTGAATATAGGCAAAGTTCAGATAGGCAAGCAACCTCCGGTGGGCGTTGCCCACTTTTTTATGCTATAGGAAATTGCGCAATTTAAACCTCGCCGTTTGTATCATATGAACACAAGATGATTGTCGGTAGGCGAGCAACTTCCGGTGGGCGTTGCCCACTTTTCATAAGAAATCAAAAATCATTCATAAGAAAGAACGGATCAAACATGAAAATTTTAATTTTGGGCGATGTCAGCCGTGCTTCCTCCTGTAAATACGTATGCGAACGCCTTTGGCGTTACCGAAAAGAGCATGGGATTGATTTTGCCGTTGTGAATGGGGAAAACTGTGCAGAAAGCAACGGGATTGATAAAAATTCGGCAAATATGCTTTTTTCCGCAGGTGCGGACGTCATCACAACGGGGAACCACGCCTTTAAGCGTTATGAAGCAAAAACGCTTTTTGAAGAAGAAAAAATGCTGTTGCGCCCTGCTAATTATCCGGATATTGTTCCGGGAGAAGGGGCTGTTTTGACAGATGCTGCGGGCATGTCCATTCTTGTGATCAATCTTTTGGGGATCGTTATGATGGAGCCCTTGGAAAACCCGTTTTTTGCGGCGGATAAAATTCTGGCTCGTTATCGGGGGAAATATGATATTTCCATTTTGGATTTTCATGCCGAAGCAACATCGGAAAAGCAAGCGCTTGCTTTCTATCTCGACGGTAGAGTGACAGCAGTTTACGGCACGCATACACATGTGCCTACGGCAGACGAATGCATTTTGCCGAAAGGTACTGCATACATCACGGATATCGGTATGTGCGGACCGGAGTTCAGTGTTCTGGGAATCAAGCCGGAATGTATCATTGAAAAAATGACAACGGGGCTTCCCGTCAAATTCATCCCTTCGGCCAATCCCGTTGTTGCGCACGGTATCGAACTGGAAATCGACCGTAAAACAAAAAAAGCGGTCTCTATTCGGAGGGTTATGTTTTGAAATGACGGAAAATATTGAAATACGAATGGCAAGTCCGGACGATGCGAAGGCATTGCTTGAAATTTATGCGCCGTATATTTTACAAACGGGAATTACGTTTGAATATGAGGTTCCGAGCGAGGCGGTTTTTCGGAAACGGATCGAAACCGTGCTTGAAAAATATCCGTATCTCGTCGCCGTTGAGGAAGGGAAGCCCGTCGGTTACGCTTATGCGAAAGAGTTGGGTGAGAGAGCCGCTTTTTCCCGTTCCGTTGAAACGGTTATTTACCTTGGAAAAAATCGGAGAGGAAAAGGATTGGGTAGACTTCTTTACGGCGAATTGGAGCGCATATTGCGGCTCCAGAACGTTACAAATCTCTATGCCGCCGTTTCTTACCGGGAAAAGGAAGATGAAACCATTACGCACGCAAGTCCGCGATTCCATTTGTCGATGGGATATCAAAAGGCGGCGCATTTCAGCAAATGCGGTTATAAATTCGGCAGATGGTACGATATCGTCTGGTATGAAAAACATATTGCCGAACACGGAGAAGATCCGGCGGAATTTCTCCCCGTTGGGGTTCTTTTTTGAGAACTGAACGAAATTATAACGAAAAACAAAGAAAAAGAGGAATATTGAAAATGAGCATAATTCAGGATGAGAATCTTGCAAAAAGCGGTCACGAAAAGATCAATTGGGTAAAAAGTTATATGCCCGTGCTTTCCGCGATCGAAAAAGAATTTGAAAAAACGAAACCCTTTGCGGGAAAAAAGATTGCAATGTCCATTCATTTGGAAGCGAAGACCGCATATCTCGCAACGGTTCTGAAGGCGGGCGGCGCCGACGTTTATTCCACGGGCTGCAATCCGCTTTCTACGCAGGATGATGTGGCTGCGGCTCTTTGCGATTACGGCGTTAACGTATTTGCAATCCACGGCGCAGATGAAAAGACGTATACGGAACATTTGAAGGCTGCGCTTTCCTGCCACCCCGACGTTATGATTGACGACGGAGGAGATTTTATTGAGTTGCTTCACGGAGATTGCAGAGAATTCGGGGATCACCTGATCGGAGGATGTGAAGAAACGACGACGGGGATTCACAGACTTCGCATCCGTGAAGCGAAAGGTATGTTGGATTACACCATGATTGATATCAACGATGCGGACTGCAAGCATTTGTTTGATAACCGCTACGGTACGGGACAATCCACGTTGGATGCGATCATGCACACTACCAATCTTGTGATTGCGGGAAAGAAAGCCGTTGTTGCCGGATACGGTTGGTGCGGAAAAGGAATTGCACGCCGTTTGGCAGGCATGGGTGCCGTTGTTTTCGTAACGGAAGTCAATCCCGTTCGTGCGTTGGAGGCGGTTATGGACGGTTTTACCGTGCTTCCCATGGATGAAGCTGCTTCCATCGGAGATCTCTTTATTACGGTTACGGGTTGCAAGGATGTTATTGTCGGAAAACATTTTGAAAAAATGAAAGACGGTGTATTGCTTGCAAATGCAGGCCATTTCAATGTGGAAATCAATAAAGACGAACTTTTGGAGCAAGCGGTTTCTTGTGAACAAAGAAAACCGGGTATTGAAGGCTTCACAATGAAAGACGGAAGAATACTGAATCTCCTTGCCGACGGAAGACTCGTCAATCTTGCCGCTGGAAACGGACATCCTGCGGAAATCATGGATATGAGCTTCGCTTTGCAAGCGAAATGTCTGGAATATCTTGTGAAGAATCCGGGGCTTGCACATAAGCTTTATGCTGTTCCCGTTGAAACAGATATGACCGTTGCCGAGATGAAACTTTCCAAGACTTCGGTTTCTATTGACAAATTGACCGATGAACAAAAGGAATATCTTGGCATCTAACGCATTGAATATTGTTCAAAACAAAAAAACAGAATCTTCTTTTTGGTTGGAATGACACTTTTCTTGCAAAAAGAAGGTTTGTTTTTGTGAAAAATGAAAACCGCTCTTGCATTGGAAGGAAATTTATGTTATAATATAAAGCAATGACCAAGGGTTCGGTCTTTTCCGAATCTTTCCGTGAAAAATAAAATAAATAAAGATGGAAACGACAGCGAGCGTTTCTGTCGGAACGGAGATATTATGGCTGAATTTAAAGTATACGGCAGTACCGTTAACTATTTAAAAAATCCTTGCGGTATTGACGAAAATCCCTCGTTTTCCTATAAGCTTTCCAGCAGTGAAAGAGGTGGCGCGCAAAAGAGCCGCCGCATTTGCGTAAAGGAAGCGTTGACAGGCGATACGGTTTGGGATAGCGGTGTTGTTGAAACGAAGGAACAGCTTTTTGTTTCTTACGCAGGCGAAAAACTCAAGCCCATTACAAAGTATGAATTTACCGTAGAAGTTGCTTCGGAATCGGGAGAGACTTCTTCGACTGTGGGAAGCTTTGTTACGGGTAAGTTGAATTCCAAATGGACGGGTAAATGGATCAATGCAAAACCCGTACGCCGTTACCCCGACGCGGAAGCTGCGCAATACCTCAGAAACACCTTTGACGTGAAAGAAGAAGTCAGCGCCGCTTATCTTGCAATCTGCGGTCTCGGTTATTTTGAAAGCTATATCAACGGCGCGAAAACAGGCGATGATATGCTTTCTCCTGCGTTTACCAGATACGATGCGGAATCCATGTACCTCGTTTATGACGTAAAGGATCTTTTGAAAACAGGTAAGAACGCAATCGGCGTTGCGCTCGGTAACGGTTGGTATAACTGCTTTACGCAGGACAACTGGAATACCCCCGCGGCAAGCTGGAGACATTTCCCGAAACTCATCTGCGAATTACACATCACTTATGCAGACGGCACCAAGCAGATCATGGCTTCCGATCCCAACGTTTGGAAATCTTCCAAAGGTCCCATTACCTTCAACAGCATCCGCAACGGTGAGTATTACGATGCGCGTCTTGAACTTGGCGCATGGACGGAAGCGGATTACGATGACAGCGAATGGGTTGGCACGAAGATTATGAAGAGCCCCGGCGGTAAATTGATCGCCATGGAATTTGAACCCATCCGCGTACGTAAAACTTTCACGGCAAGAAAAATGTGGAAGAGCAAGAACGGTTATGTTTTCGATATCGGTCAGAACCAGGCAGGTGTCGGCAGATTCAAAGTAAGGGGCGCTGCGGGAACGGAAATCACGTTCCGTTATTCCGACGTGCTCAACGCGGAAGAAGAAATCGATACGGGCGCGATTGGTTGCTTCGTGAAGAGCGGTTTGTTCCAAACGGATAAATATATCAAGAAGAGCGATGAAGAAGAAGTTTGGAATCCGATCTTTACATATCACGGTTTCCAGTATGTTGAGATTTCCGGCATTGATTACGAACCCGTTCTTTCCGACGTTACAGCTTTAACGCTTTGCACTGACGTTGCCGATATCGGTACGTTCTCCTGCTCCGATAAATTGCTTGACCGCGTTCAGCACCTTTGCCGTTGGTCAACGATTTCCAATATGCATTCCATTCCCACAGACTGTCCTCACAGAGAAAAGAACGGCTGGACAGGTGACGTTTCTCTCTCCTCCGAGCAGATGCTCACCAACTTTGGTTCCCGTGCATTCCTTGCAAAATGGAGTCAAGATATGAGAACTTCTCAGCGTCCCGCAGGACAGATTCCTTGCGTTGTTCCGTCCACGGGCTGGGGTTATTACGGTTTGATGGGTCCCGACTGGTCGAGTGCTCTCATTAACGTTCCTTATAACATTTATCTCTATAACGGTGACCTTTCCATCCTTCGCAAAAACTACGACGCAATCAAGCGCAATTGCGATTTTATGGAAACCATGTCCACCGATTATACGCTTGATTACGGTACGGGCGACTGGTGTCCTCCTTTCGAAGGTCCCGCAATCGGTAAGAATATGGGTAATTACAAATGCCCGACCGAAGTTTCCGATACCGGTTTCTTCTATAATGCTGCAAATATCGTTGTAAAAATGGCGAGAATGTTCGGTGAAAAAGAAGATGAGATCTATTACAGCGAAATGGCTGAAAAGATCAAAGCGGTGTTCCGTGAAAAATTCTTTGATAAAGAAACGTATACCGTTATGGGAGATTGCCAGACTGCAACCGCAACCATGCTGTATTTCAATCTTTGTGAAGAAGACGAAAGAGAACCTCTCCTTCGCCGTTTGATTCAGCAGATTGAAGAACAGGATTGGCACCTTGATTTCGGCGTTCTCGGTAATAAATTCGTTATGCATACGCTCGGTTCCATGGGCGAAGGCAACGTAGGCCACAGAATGCTTGCACAGAGAACGTTCCCCGGATGCCAGAGATGGATCGACCTCGGCGCAACCACGCTTTGGGAATGCTGGAACGGCGGCGGTTCTCATAACCACCATATGTTCTCCGATATTTCTTCTTTCCTCTATAAATACGTCGGCGGTATTTCTCCCGATGAAAAGGAACCCGGATTTGCACATACGATTCTCCGTCCTGCTATCGACAGCGGTATGGAAAGCGCAACGGCGGTTCACGAATCCATGTACGGTGAGGTTCGCTGTGATTGGTCCAACCGTGAAGGTCAGGTTTCCATTCATATCAAAGTTCCTTTCGGCTGTCATGCAACCCTGTATCTGCCGAAGAAATATCTGGACATTCTGAAAGAAAACGAAAATTCCGTTTCCATGATTGGCGCGGTTACCGAAAGCGATAAAGAATTTGGTGTGGAATTGATTTCCGGCGAATATACATTTACCGCTTGATTCGGAGTCGTTTGATTCAGACGTAAAATTTTCGTGCTACCGTCAGCACACGGAAAAAATATAAAACGGCGGAATTTTGGTTCCGCCGTTTCGTTTTGGCGGCGAATCGTTTTCGCCGTAAAAAAATAAAAAAGATCGGTGAAAGGAATTCGGTCTTATGCCTAAAATTATTCATACGGCAGACGTTCATTTGGATGCTCCTTTTTCTCTTCTTGACGTGCAAAAGGCGCAAATGAGAAAAAATGAACTTCGTGAGACGTTTGCCTCTATCGTCCTTCTTGCAAAAACGGAAAAAGCGGATATCGTGCTGATTGCGGGAGATCTTTTTGACAGCGGTTTTGTAACGAAGGAAACCATGTCGCTTTTGGTTTCTCTGTTTTCTTCGGTTCCCGAATGCAGATTTGTCATTGCGCCCGGAAATCACGATTATATCTGGGGGCGCAGTCCTTACAGAAAAGAAGGATTTCCGAAAAACGTATATATTTTCGATAAAGAACAGCTTTCCTGTTTTTCTTTTCCCGAGATCGGCGTAGATGTTTACGGCTATGCTTTTACGTCGGAAGGGTATGCGGGAAATCCGCTTGCAGAAAAAATCATGTTTGATCGTTCCAAAATCAATATTCTTTTGGCTCATGCGGATGTGGGGGGGCGTTCCAAATATTGTCCTCTTTCCGTTTCGGATATATCGAAAAGCGGATTTGATTATATTGCGCTCGGTCATATTCATCAAGGCGGTAAAATCAATACGGCAGGCTCTACTTACTACGCTTACAGCGGTTGTCCGGAGGGACGTTCGTTTGATGAATGCGGAACAAAGGGTGTTATCGTTGCGGAATTTTCTAAAAATGCAGGACGGTTGAATGCTTTGTTTACAAACAAACGAATGGGAAAACGCCGTTTTGAAAAAATGAACGTGGATATTACGGGTGTGGCTTCTCAGGAAGCACTTGTCGTGCGTGTGAAAGAAGCGATTGAAAAAGAGGGATACGGTCTGGACGTTCTTCTTCGCGTTTGCTTGGTTGGACGGATTTCTCCCGAAATTACGCTTCGCCCGGAAAAATTGACTGCTTATGCTTTTGGCGTTTTTTATCTGGAGGTTGAAGATGCTTCCGTTCCTCTTTTGGATTACGAAGAATTGAAAAACGATATTTCCATCCGAGGTGCTTTTTTCAGAGAATTGCTTCCTATGCTGGAAAGCGAAAATGAAGAAGAACGCAGAACTGCCGCCGATGCGTTAAGATACGGTCTTGCGGCTTTGGATGGGGATGATGTAGTGGATTTTTAAGCATTGTTTGCAGAAAATTCATTGTTTGAGAAAGAATTGTTCTTATTTTTACGGTAAAATATAAATAAAAATCTCTGAAAACACAGGAGAAAATTATGACAAAAATTGAAATTTTACAAAAACGTTTGCCTGATGGTGTGGATGCTTTTTTAACGACAGACAGTGTAACGCGTTTCTATCTGACCGGATTCAAAAGTTCCAATGGTTTTCTTTTTGTTACGAAACATACCGCTGATTTCTTTACGGATTTCCGCTATATTGAAGCGGCTGAAAAAGAATGTGTCGGTTGCAGTGTTTCCGTTGGTTCCTATAAAGAAGAAGTTTCCAAAATCATTGAAAAGCAGGGAATTAAAACGATTGCTTTTGAGGATGAGCTCGTGACGGTTGCGGCGTTGGCAGGCTTGAAAAAGACTTTCCCTGCTTGTGAATTTGTTTCCATCGGAACCGTTATCAGCGATATGATGTCGTTGAAAACACCGGAAGAAATGGGGAGAGTTCGTAAGGCGCAGGAAATTACGGATAGGGCTTTTGCGGCGCTGTTGCCCTTGCTTCGTCCCGATATGAAAGAAACGGATGTTGCGGCCGAGTTGGAATATCAGATGAAAAAATTCGGAGCTTCCGATAAAAGCTTTGATACGATTGCCGTTTCCGGAACGAATTCCGCCCGTCCTCACGGAGTTCCCCGTCCGATTCAATTGGAAAAAGGTTTTCTTACCATGGACTTCGGCTGTATATATGAGGGATATTGTTCCGATATGACAAGAACCGTTGTGATCGGTAAAGCGGATGCGGAGATGAAGAAGGTTTATCAGACTGTTCTGGATGCACAACTGGCTGCCATTGCTGCTGTTCGTGAAGGACTTACGGGAGAAGAATTGGATCGCGTGGCAAGAGATATTATTTACGGCGCGGGCTACGAAGGTTGCTTCGGGCACGGTTTGGGACATGGCGTTGGTCTTTTGATTCATGAACCTTTGCGTATTTCCTCGTTTGGCAAGATACCTCTCGCGAAAGGACATGTCTTTACGGTTGAACCGGGCATTTACCTGAAGGGAAAATACGGTGTTCGTATTGAGGATATGATTCAAATGACGGAAAATGGTCCCGTTGATATTACCAATAGTCCGAAAAATCTCATTGAAATTCTGTAAAAAACAGAAATTTACTGAAAAATATAAAAAATACTTGATAAAATACTTGATATTTTGAAAATTTTCCGTTATAATATAAATTGATTAACAATATTCAAATATTGAATTTTGACATTAATTTTTTGGAGGTAATTTATTATGGTAATCGCAGGCGATTTTAAGAACGGTGTAACTTTTGAAATGGACGGTAACGTTATGCAGGTTATCGAATTTCAGCATGTAAAACCCGGTAAGGGCGCAGCTTTCGTTCGTACAAAACTTCGTAACGTTATTTCCGGTGCTGTAACCGAAACAACATTCAATCCCACAGACAAATTCCCCCCTGCAATCGTTGAGAGACGTGATATGCAGTATAGCTACACAGACGGCGAACTCTACTACTTTATGGATATGGAAACATACGATCAGGTTCCTGTTTCTCAGGATCTTCTTCCTGAAAGCTTCAAGTTCGTAAAAGAAGAAATGATGTGCCGCCTTGTATCTTACAAGGGTAATGTTTTCAGTGTTGAACCCCCCATGTTCGTTGAACTCGAAGTTGTTTCCACCGAACCCGGCTTCAAGGGTAACACTGCTACGGGTACCACCAAACCCGCAACGCTCGAAACCGGCGCCGTTATCAAAGTTCCGCTTTTCATTGACAACGGAACAAAACTTCGTATTGATACCAGAACCGGCGAATATATCGAAAGAGCTTAATTTCGATATAAACACGTTTTGTTGTTTTTATTAAAAATAAAGAAAGGGAGAAATGAAAATGAACGTTTCTGAAAAAGTTGCTTACATCAAAGGTCTTGCAGAAGGACTTTCTGTTGATGACAAAGTTGTAAACGCGATTCTTGATGTTCTTGGTGATATCGCAAAAGAACTTGCATCGATGAAAGAGACTACGGAATATCTCGAATCCTACATCGAAGAAGTTGATGAAGATCTCGGCGCTCTTGAAGAAGAATATTACGATTGCGATGGCGATTGTGATTGCTGCGACGATGATTGCGATTGCGGCTGCGATTGCGACGATGACTTCGTTGAAGTTGAGTGTCCTGCTTGCGGAGATACCGTTTGCATTGATGAAGATATGGATTTCGATCACGTTGAATGTCCTGCTTGCGGCGCAAAATTCTCTTGCGTTTGCGATTGCTGCGACGAAGACGATGATGAATGCGAATGCTGCAAACACGACTGATGAAAAAGTAAAAAATCGAAAAGCCGTCATCAAAGACGGCTTTTTGTAAGTCCAAATGAAAAAGGTCTTATGTATTTTATTGAAAGGGAAGATAGAATGAAAAAATTTCTGAAAGCGGTTTGTCTGCTTTTAAGTGTTGTTATTTTTGCCGGGGTTTTCGCTTCTTGCGGAAAGGGCAGAAATGTTGTTGCTATTTATGATGAAACGAAAGTTATTTATCACTCTGAAGTTGATGACATCATAAATTATCATCTTGCTTTCTATTGGCAGACAGGGATGAGTGAAGCTGAAAAACTCAAAATTAAAGCAAATGCAGTGAATGCATTCGTTCAATACCGTTTGATTGAAGAAGAACTGAAAAAAGACGGCTTTGAAATTGACAAGAAGGCTTTGAATGAACGTTATCAGGCTGAAAAGGCTAAAATCGAAGAAGAATTTGAGGGCGGCTATAAAAATTGGAGAAAGACTTATAATGTTTCCCGAAGCTTTTTGAAAGAGGAAACGCGCAGAATGATTCTCAAAGAAAAGTGCTATGAGAATATTCAAGCCAAACTTGAAATTACGGATGATGTTCTGAAACAGTATATGAATAAACATGCCGCGGATTATATGCATCCTTCCGGCTATGGTTGGACGATGATTTTCAGAGAAGTGAAAGATTTGTCTAATGAAAATGAATGTGCCGAAGCAAAGACGGAAGCGCAGGAATATATCAATAAACTTCGCGCGGGCGAAATGACAATGGAACAGGTTGAAGCTGAACTTCTTGCGAAATACACGAAAGAAGATGGATATGGTAATGCTGTTTTCTTTAACGGCAGCGATTTTACAGCCGTTCAATCCATGCCCGTTTTGGATACGAGAGAGAAGTTGGATTATTGGTTGGAAAAATACAGTGAGGATTATAAAAACAGGGATGCCAATGCAGATCCTTCTTCCAAAGAATATGAGGCTTATATGCAGTATATTTCCAAATGCATGGAAGTTGAAACGTATTATGCGATTCAAAATCTTGAAGTGAACGAAGTTTATGAAAGTCCTGTTTTCAGTTTGATTGGCTATGGTATTCTTTGTCTGGATTCCATTAAAGGAGAAAGCACTTTCGATTCTTTTGAAGATGTGAAAGAAGAACTCAGGGAAAGATATATTGAGGATACAACAGCAGAAAGCTTCAAAACTTATGTGAATGATCTTTTTGAGCAGTATTCAGTCATGAATGCTTATACAACGGCTGTTTCAAAATAAAAAAGTGAACATTGTTCAATAATAAGAAAAGCACCTCGTTCTCTCTGCATTCTTATCGGAGAATTGGCAGGCAAAAATTTCGGCAGAGAACTTGTTTTCTCTGCCGATTTGTGTTATAATGATGCTAACGAAAAGCCTCCCTCCGAGAGGGAGGTGGCACGGCGTAGCCGTGACGGAAGGAGCCTGCGTGACTTTAGATTTGTACTAACTTCATTGTAACGCGCTCTCCCTCACCCGACTTCGTCGGGAGCTCCCTCCCGGAGGGAGCCTTTGGTTTTGTGCATCTTTAGGGGTATGGGCTTTGCCCGCAGCCTTGTAATACAAAGGCGAAACTGGCGATAAAACAGAACTGTAAATAAGAATATGGAGGTATGATATATGAAAAATCTAAAACTATTTTTCTCGGCATTAACAGTAGCATTTGGAATATTAGGCTTAACAAAGGCTCTTTCAACAGAGATTACAATGCCGATAATGTTCGTTTGTTTAACAACGACAATGTTTATAACATCCAAAGAATACAAGGATAAACAGCAAAAAAGCACAGCAGTCTATTTCTTGTTGTTGGGAATATTCTTGTTGATTGTGACTGTCAATAATGTTGCTTCATTGATTTGGGGCATATAAAAGACCAATTACAATTTGACAAAGGAGTGTGATTGTATGAAATGTCCTTTTTGCGATACTGAAATGCTTCACGGATACTTAAATTGTGGCACAGCAATTTGGAGCGAAAGAAAACATAAAATAAGCACTAAACCCGACAGCAAAGAGAAATACGCGTTTCATTTGGAAGTTCCCACGATGTCTCCACATCAAATAGAGAGCGATTGCTGTCCAAAGTGTAAACGATTGATTATTGATGCATCCGATTACGAAAATAATCTCGGTTAATCAAATTCCAATTTATCTAACTGAATAAACGACCCCCGACAGACCTTGAAAATCTGTCGGGGTTAATCTTTGCTTTCTGCATATCAATTTTTGTTTATCCGTAGGGGCGTTCTTTGAACGCCCGCGGGCGAACGCAGTTCGCCCTTACCGTGTGTTAGATAATTTCTTCGCTAATTTTGCACGCCCTTCGAGGTGCTTTTCTTATTTGGTTGCGTTTTTTATATCAGATGTTGTCAAAAAAAGATTCTCCGCAAAGAATTTTCAAGAGCTTTTCGAGATCTTCGTTGTCGGAATATCCGATGGTAATAGAACTTTTGTTGCCTTTTTCGTTGATTTTTATGGTTCTTCCCAGTGTTTTTTGCACGAGAAGTTCCAAAGAACGGGTGTGGTCTACATCGTGAGAAACTTTTTCTTCTTTTTGTTTGGAGGCTGCTTCTTCCATCATTTTAACGAGTTTTTCGGTTTCGCGAACGGAAAGATCACGGGAAACGACTTGGAGAGCTGTTTTTTCCATAGTATCTGTATCAGATAAACCGAGAAGGACTTTTGCGTGGCCGGAAGAGAGTTCTCCGTTTTCAATCATTTTTCGCACACTTTCGGATAAATTCAGCAATCTGAGAGAATTGGTTACAGCTGAACGGCTTTTTCCGATACGTTTTGCCGCTTCTTCTTGCGTTAAGCCGTATTCATCGATCAAGGCGGCAAATCCCATAGCTTCTTCGATGGGGTTTAAGTCGCTTCTTTGGATGTTTTCTACGAGCGCAAGTTCGGCCGCTTTTTTATCATCCGCTGTGATGATGATTACGGGGATCTCGGAAAGTCCTGCCATTCTTGCAGCACGCCAACGACGTTCACCGGTAACGATCTGATACATACCGTCGATGGAACGGACGGTAATGGGCTGGATTACTCCGTATAAATTGATGGATTCTGCAAGCGCTTCCAATTCAGCAGGATCGAAAGCTTTTCTTGGTTGCGCTGTATTTGGCTCAACTTCGTTGATGCGAACTGTCGTGATTCCTGTGTTGTTTTCCGTGTTATCAATGTTGAATGCATCGACGAGGATGGCATCCAATCCTCTGCCGAGTGCTTTTTTCTTTTGCATAATAAGCTCCTTATCTGTTGAATGATTTTTAATTTGAGAGTTTGTACAAATGAACTAATCCGTCGAGCTAAGCTTTTGGTTAACAAAAAATAAAATGCGGCGGCGATCGCAGCGGCGACTTGCCGCTTTTATGTTCGATCTATGATTTCTTTGGCGATTTTTCCGTAATGAATTGCGCCTTTGTTGCGTTTATCATAATAATGAATCGGTGCACCGTAACTGGGGGCTTCGCTGAGGCGTACACTTCTGGGAATGGTAACGGAAAATAATTTGTCTTCATAATGTTTTTTTAATTCTTCCATAACCTGAATGGAAAGATTCAATCTTCCGTTGTACATCGTGATTAAAATTCCCGTTAATGTCAGTGAGGGGTTGTAAAGCTTTTTGATTTGTTTGATGGTCATCAACATCTGGGAAAGTCCTTCCAAAGCGAAATATTCGCATTGCATGGGAATGACTACGCCGTCAGCTGCACTCAATGCGTTGACTGTCAGCATCCCGAGAGAAGGTGGGCAGTCAATGATGATGTAATGATATTTTTCTTTGATCACGTCAATGGCATCGCGTAAACGATATTGACGGTTTTCCAAGTCTGCGAGCTCTAATTCTGCGGCTGCAAGATCAACACCGGAGGGCATAACATCCAGATTTTTATACTCTGTTTTTGTGATAATGTCGCTTGCCTGGCATCTGCCAATTAAAACGTCGTAAATGCTCTGTTTTATTTGTGGCTTTCGGATTCCCGTTCCGCTGGAGGAACTGCCTTGGGGATCGAAGTCGATCAAGAGTGTTTTTTTATTTTTAATACCTAGAGAAGCGGCTATATTAATTGCGGAAGTGGTTTTTCCGACACCGCCTTTTTGATTTGCAAAGGCAATTATTTTTGCCAAGTTTTCACCTGCTTTCCGATTTTTTTGTTTATGTCAATCAATTGCTTGAAAAATTCGTATTATAATTTATTATAACATTTTGCTTTTTGTAAGTCAAGTTTTGAAGTTATAAATTTATAACTTTTTGAATGTTCCACGTGGAACATTGCTTTTTGGTATGAAAGACGGGAATTGCATTTGTTTATGAATTGTTTGCTTTTTCGATAGTCGTGGTGTTGCAATAATGAGTCAAAGGTGATATAATAAAGAAAAATAGGAGTTGTTGCTTTTCGTAGTTGTTGGATTATGAAGTTTGATGATAAAACTGATTTTGAAGAAAGGAGGGTGTGAGCGTATAAAAAATGGGCTGGTATGATTTTGGTGTTGTTTTGTTCGTTGGTTCTGCTCGGTTGCTCGAGTCGTCCTGTGCGTTGGACCGACAAAGATATCTGCGATAGTGCTTCGGTAGAAATCATATATTACGGCACGAATGGTGATGCTGTTCCGCAAACGTTTCATTTTTCAGATGAAGACGTGGATGATATTTGTACTACGTTTTCCAATCTTGCGGTTAAAAAAGTGAAGATCAGAGATACGCTTATTGGGGCATATTGCGTTCGGTTTTTGGATGATTCCGGTAAAGAGATTGAAAGTGTTGTGATCTTGGGAAATTATAACGCGATAGATAATAATGGCCAATTGTATGAAATTACTGACGAAATAAATATTTATCAGTATGTCAATGCGATCGTTTCGTCAAAAGTAAAGGAATCCTGATTGTACGAAAGAATAAGTTTGAGCAAAATTAAAAAGCGATGTTCCACGTGGAACATCGCTTTTTTTCTTAAAGTGGGTTTTTCATAATCTGGGAATTTCTTCTCGGATAAATTTTCTCTGTATTCTTTGTCTTTTTGAATAAAAAATTGTGGCGTTCGTTTGTAACACTTTCTTCGCAATCTTCTTCCAAGAGAGTGATTGATTCGTCGGAAAGTAATACACAAGATAATTTTTTGATGGCGTTTTGAGCGTTTTGCAGTTCCGTTTCGGCATTTTTTCCTTTCAATGAGAGAAAAATACCGTCTTTTTTGATGAAAGGTATGCACCATTCCATCAATATTCTGAGCTCAGCCACGGCGCGTGCACAAACAACGTCAAAATGTTCTCTGTGTTTGGCATTTGCGCCGAGTTCTTCCGCGCGTCCTGTTAAAATGCGGACGTTTTTCAATTGCAAATGCTCTGCCGCCGAAGCGATATATGCTGTTTTCTTTGCTGTCGCATCCAATGCGGTGATTTCGATATCGGGACGAACAATTGCAAAAGGTAAACAGGGCATTCCTCCTCCGCTTCCGACGTCTAACACTTTTAATTTGCCTTCGGGCAAATGTTTTGCGGCGAGAAGGCAATCGGTAATATGTCTTGAAATGACGGAGTTTTCATCGCGAAGTGCGGTTAAATTCATTTTTTTATTGGTTTCCAACATGAATTCTGTTAAAATGTAAAATTTTTCGAGATATTCATCGGTTGCATATTCAAAAATACGGTTCAAATCAAAGGATTTTTTGCATTGAAGAAAGAATTCTTGTTTGTTCATACTTCGCCGTCCTTTCTGCGGTTTTTCAAATCAAGATAAATCAAGAGGACGGAAATGTCTGCGGGACTGACACCACTGATTCTGGAAGCGGCGCCGATCGAATATGGCTTGTGCAAATTCAGTTTCTGCGCGGCTTCTGTGGAAAGTCCCGTGATGGAACGGTAATCTATGTCTTGGGGAAGAAGTTTCTTTTCAAGTTTTGTAAAACGCTGGGCATCGGCTAACTGCTTTTTGATGTAACCTTCATATTTGATTTCGGTTTGTACGGTGAAAGTAACGGCGTTGGGTAATTCGGGACGTTCAGGATCAAGAATTGCCAAAGAATCGTATGTGATTTCGGGACGTCTCAGTAATTCGGACATACGTATGCCGGTTTTAATCGGAACTTCTCCGAGAGATGTGAGAAATTGATTGACTTTTTCGGAAGGCGGCAGAATGATTTTTTGCAATCTTGCTTTTTCTGAAGAAATCATTTCAGCTTTTTTCAGATAGCGTTCATAAGCGGCATCGGAAAGAAGACCTGCTTCGTGTCCTATTTTGGAAAGACGGGCATCTGCGTTATCCTGACGGAGAAGAAGACGGTATTCGGAACGGGAAGTCATCATGCGGTAAGGTTCGTTGGTTCCTTTGGTAACGAGGTCATCGATCAGTGTGCCGATGTAGGAGCTGTCTCTTGTTAACATAACCGGGGATTTTCCTTGAACGTAAAGCGTTGCGTTCATTCCGGCGATCAATCCTTGCGCGGCGGCTTCTTCGTAACCGGATGTTCCGTTGAATTGTCCTGCACCGTAAAGTCCCGGGATATTTTTGAATCCGAGTGAGGCATCGAGCTGTGTGGAGTCTATGCAATCGTATTCAATGGCATATGCGGAACGCATGGTAACGGCGTTTTCAAAACCTACGATGGAGTGGAGCATCTGCAATTGTACATCGGCAGGCATGGAAGAACTGAATCCTTGCAGATACATTTCGTTCGTTCCGAGACCTGTCGGTTCAACAAAAAGCTGATGACGGTTTTTATCGGGAAAACGAACTACTTTGTCCTCTATGCTGGGACAATAACGGGGACCGACACCGTGAATTTCGCCGGAATACAAAGGAGAGCGCCCGATATTGTTTCTGATGATTTGATGCGTGGTTTCGTTTGTGTAAGCAATATAACAGGGAAGCTTCGGACGTGCTTCCAGATCTTCCTGTTTGGTGTCCGCTGAGTAGGGAGTGAGTTTTTGTTCGCCTTCCTGGCGTTCCAATTTGGAATAATCAATGGTTCTGCTATCGATGCGGGGTGGGGTTCCTGTTTTGAAGCGCATGATGCGGATGCCGAGTCTTTCAAGATTGGCTGTCAAAGATTTTGCGGCGTGCAGACCATCGGGACCGGAAGAGGCGGTATAATCGCCTATAATCACGCGGGAATCCAGATAAGTTCCTGTGCAAATGACGGCGGCTTTGACATGAAAAATGGCGCCAAGTTCGGTGATGACGGAGCAAACGGCGCCGTTTTCATCTAGACGGATGTCTGTGATTTCTGCTTGAATCAGCGAAAGATTTTCTGTGTGTTCGATTGTTTTTTTCATCAGATCGCGGTAAAGCATGCGGTCTGCTTGGATGCGTTTGGAGTGTACGGCGGGGCCTTTACTTGCGTTGAGCATGCGATCTTGCAGCATAACCTTGTCTGCTGCGCGCCCCATTTCTCCGCCGAGCGCATCGATTTCAAAAACAAGTTGACCTTTACCCGTTCCTCCGATGGAGGGGTTGCATGGCATATTGGCAACGGCATCATTGGAAATGGTAAAGAGAATGGTTTTTGCTCCCATTCTTGCGGCGGCAAGTGCGGCTTCGCAGCCTGCGTGACCTGCACCGATGACGGCAATGTCTGCCGAGTCCACATAAAATTCCATAGAGTGGTTCCTTTCATTGAAGATCGACGGATAAACTGTCAAAATTCAAAATTTTATAATGTTATTTGTGATAATGACCGCCTGAAAGAATATTGAGTGCGCGATAGATTTGCTCGATTAAAATTACGCGCATCATACGGTGTGTGAATGTCATTTTCGAAATGGAAAGACGGTAATTGGCGGCTTTTTTTACACGTTCATCCATGCCGAATGCGCCTCCGATGATAAAAGTGATTTCGGAATCTCCTGAAACGGCAACGGATTCGATTTTTTGCGCCAATGCTTCGGAGGAAATTTGAGTTCCTTCCACACAAAGGGCAATTTTATAACCTTTTTTAGGAAGATTTTCCATTAAACGGTCGCCTTCTTTTCGGATGATCAAAGCAATTTCCGATTCTGAAGGGTTGTCAGGCGGCTTTTCTTCTTTTAATTCAATGTTTTTGATTTTGCAAAGACCGGAAAGCCTTTTTTCGTATTCCGCAACGGCTTGTGCGAAAAATTTATCCTTGATATTTCCGACATAAAGTATATTGATCTGTAACATAGTGCATCTCCGAAGTTTGATTACATCCGACGAGAACGGGGGTGTCGGGCAAGGCAACTGCTAGATTGATGTTCTCGAAGTCTGAAAGAGCATTGCGTACGGTGGTTTCGGCAATCGGTGCGAAATTATTTTCTTTTGAAAGATGGGCGAGAATAAAATTTTTTGTTCCATGCGTTGCGAGAAATTTAGAAAATTCTGCGCAGGTTTCATTTGAAAGATGTCCGCAGTCGGAAAGTATCCGTAGTTTGAGGTGGTAAGGGTAAGGACCGGAAAGCAACATGTTGACATCGTGATTTGCTTCGATGATCACGGAGTCTGCATCAATGAGCGCTTGCGTGATTTCTTCGGTGATGTGGCCGATATCGGTTGCCAAGCCGAGTTTCTGAACTTTTCCGTCTTGCTCATATTCTACGGTATATCCGACAGAAGCGGCGCTGTCATGCGGTGTTGGGAAAGATTTTATTGTTGTTTTTCCGATTTTGATGGAAAATACGGTGGGGTGTAAATAAAGATCGTTCAAAAGGGAAGCGTTTGGAGTCCTGATGCAAGCGCGCGCGGATGCGCCGACCATGTGTGTTGGAATGTGATATTTTTTTGAAATTACTTCCAATCCTTTGATGTGATCGGAATGCTCGTGTGTTACGAATATGGCGTGGATGCGAGAAAGAGAAGAACCGATGGCGTTTAAGCCTTTTTCAACGGCGCGGGCGCTTACGCCCGCGTCGAAAAGAATTTCAGCATCTGCTGTTTTTACATATATACAGTTGCCGGATGATCCGGAATAAAGCGTGTATGCAGTCATATTAACCTTGGTAAATCATACAAGCGCCCAAAGGGCGAACGGAAAGTTCGGTAACGGCGCCTTTTCCAAATACGGTTTCCATTGTGTTGCGGAAGATTTCCATATCTTTGTGAGGAACAAATGCTTGCATTGTGCCCGCAAAACCGCCACCGTGTACACGGAAGGCACCCTCGTTGCCGAGAATGCTGCTTGCGATTGCGCAAGCGAGAGAGATTCCTTGCTCTGCAGGTGCTTTGGGTGTGTAATAGTTTTGAAGAAGTGTTGCGCTGGAGTTTCCGGATTCTTTGACGATGGAAAGAAATTCAGTCGTATTGTTTTCGGAAAGAGCTTTTAACATGCGTTCTACACGTTCATTTTCACGAATGAAGTGCAATGCGCGGAGGACAGCGCGGTCTCCGTGTTTTTTGCGGAGGACTGCAGCTTTTGCGATGATATCTTCTTCACTCAAACCGCGAAGTACAGGTTTTCCGAAATCGTTGGCGATTGCTTTCATTTCGGCAGGGACAGCAGCATAATCATCTGTGAGGTTTGCATGAGAACCGCCGGTATTTACAATGCAGAGAGAATAGCCTTTTGCAGATAGATCAAAGTCTATTTTTTGGGCGATGGGGGCTTTGGGGTTTTCAAAGTCAATGGTAACGAATCCGCCTGCCGCGCAAGCGACTTGATCCATCAGACCGCAGGGTTTTCCAAAATGTACATTTTCTGCGTATTGGGAAATTTTGGAAATTTCAATGTAGTCAATATTGCCGTCATTATACAGATAGTTCAAAATGGTTCCGATCATATCTTCGAATGCGGCAGAAGAAGAAAGTCCGGAACCTCCAAGGATATCTGAGGTTGTGTACGCTGTGAAGCCGCCGATTTTATGACCGTTTTTGCTGAAACCGTCGCAAACACCGCGGATCAGAGCAGAAGATCTTCCTGTATCGTTGAATTCGGGTGCCAAATTTTCCGTGGAAACAATGTCTTCGGGAAAACCTGCGCTTTTTACGCGAATGACGGAATCGTCTGTCTTTTTAACGATGGCGATGATATCCAAATCGATGGAAGCGGCAAGAACTTTGCCGTAATTGTGGTCTGTGTGATTTCCGCAGATTTCGCTGCGTCCCGCAACGGAAAATACGGAAAGAGAATCTGCTTCTCCATAAATATTTTCGAATTCATCAAAAGCGGCGTTGTAACGTGCTTTGACGAAATTTTCGTTTCTGTTGGCGTAAATTTTCGCAAATATATCGGAGGAGCTTTTGAAAAAATCGTTTCTGTTGAACATAATCAATCTCCCTTAAGTTTTGTTTTTTCGAGGTGGTGTTTTTGCGTTTTTTGAGGAAATGTGCGCACGTTTTGAAAGCGTTTGTGTTGGTTTTTTGTTTTGATAAGAAGAGGTGTTTCCTTTTTGGATGTGTTGGCTTTTAGGTGAAGTGTCGGGATGGACCAGACAGTTTTCGCCATATCCGATCAAATCGCTTCTTCCTGCCTTGCGCAAAGCGGCGATGACAATTTGTTTGTTTTCCGGACGGAAATATTGGAGCAATGCACGTTGCTGGGCTTTTTCTTCTTTTGTTTTGGGGACGAAGATCGGCTTTTCCGTATACGGATCCAATCCTGTATAAAACATGCAGGTGGAAATGGTGCCCGGTGTGGGATAAAAATCTTGTACCTGCTCGGGATGTAAACCTTCCTTTTTCAGGAAAAGAGCAAGCTCTATAGCATCTTCGGGCTTGCTTCCCGGATGCGAAGACATCAGATAAGGCACGAGATATTGTTTTTTATTCATGCTTTTGGTCAGTTCATAGAAGCGATGACGGAATTTTTCGTAAACCTCGATATTAGGTTTCCCCATTGCCTTTAAAACATTGTTTGAACAATGTTCAGGGGCGACTTTGAGCTGACCGCTGACATGATACCGAACAAGATCCTTGAAAAACTCTTCGTTTTGATCGAGAATCAAATAATCGAAGCGGATTCCTGAACGAATGAAAACTTTTTTTACGCCGGGGATTGCACGCATGCGGCGTAAAATTTTTAAGTATTCGCTGTGATCAACCACGAGATTTTTGCAGGGTTCGGGGGCAAGACATTTTCTTCCTTTGCACATTCCTCGTTTTTCCTGCCCTTTGCAGGATGGCTGGCGGAAGTTTGCTGTGGGACCGCCAACGTCATGGATATATCCTTTGAAATCAGGCATTTTTGTCAGCAGCTCCGCCTCCCGTATCACGGATTCTTCGCTTCGTGTCGTGATGCTTCTGCCTTGATGATATGCGATAGCGCAGAAATTGCATGCGCCGTAGCATCCGCGTACGTGATTGACGGAAAATTTGACTTCTTCGATGGCGGGAACGCCGCCGAGCGCTTCATAGGACGGATGATAATTCCGTTCATAAGGAAGTGCGTAAACGTGATCCAATTCCTCTGTTTCTAACGGAGGAGAAGGAGGATTCTGAACCACGATCTTTTTGCCGTGTCTTTGTATAAGTGTTTTTCCGCGAACGGCATCATGCTCGTCCTGCTGGAGACGGCAAGAGCGAGCGTAAGCAAGATACCCTTCGGGTGTTTGCGATTTTACTTCCTCGAAAGGAGGGCATTCCACGGAATTGGGGATATAGGCGTATTCCGTCGTGGGGATTGCATACGCGGTGCCGAGAATATCGTGCATCATGGAAATAGGTTCGCCGTCACGCAAGCGTTCTGCAATTTCCGTTACTTGATGCTCGCCCATGCCGAACATCAGAAGGTCGGCATCGGTGTCGAGCAGAATGGAGGGGCGAACGGAATTATCCCAGTAGTCGTAATGAGCAAAACGACGCAGGGAAGCTTCCAGTCCTCCGATACAAAGCGGAACATCTCCGAAAAGACGGCGAACCGCTTGGCAATAAACGGTAACGGCGCGGTCGGGACGTTTTCCGGCGACTCCCCCTGCCGTATAGTAATCATCGCTGCGTTTTCGTTTCGCGGCGGTATAATGTGCGACCATAGAGTCGATGTTACCGCCGTTAACGAAAAAGGCGAGTTTGGGTTTTCCGAAACGAAGATAATCGTCATCGTTCTGAGGCTGAGAAAGAATACAAACGCGGAAGCCTTTATCCTCAAGAACGCGGGAAACGATTGCCGTTCCAAAGCTGGGATGATCGACGTAAGCATCGCCCGTAATCAGGACGATGTCGGGCGCGTCCCAGCCGCGCGCAAGCATTTCTTCTTTATTTATTGGAAGGAAAGCCATAGAGACTCCTTTTTGTCAAAATATAATATACTTAATCTTTGAAAAATGCGTGGAAAAGCTTGGTCATGTAATAGCAATCGTCTGTTCCGCCGAGTTCTCTGATTGCGTGCATGGAAAGGGAGGGGTTTCCGATATCAACGGTAAGAACACCGTATTCGGAGGAAATGATCGGACCGATCGTTCCGCCGCCCTTGACATCGCTGCGGTTGTTGAAAATCTGATAGGGAATATCGTTCTTTTCGCACAGAAGCTTGAATACAGCGGTTCCTCTGGAGGACGTTGCATAGGATTGCGTATAAGAAAGTTTCAGAACGGGACCTTTATTGAGGTAGATGGGAAGATTCATTTCATGGTTTGCAAGATAAGAGGGATGGGTTGCATGCGCCATATCTGCGGAAAATACGATGGTTTTGGAAAGAGCGCGATATTTGTCTTCTGCTCCGTAGCCGAGTTTTTCGCAGATTCGGTCGATGATTTGCATAATGGTATTGCAACGGGCGCCTCGATTGGAGTTGGAACCGATTTCTTCATGATCGAATGCTACAGCGATGTCAGAAACCGCAGCACTGTCTTTGGTTTCGATGAATCCTTCCATAATGGAATAGGACATGGAAGCATCGTCCAGACCTGCAACGGAAATGAATTCTTCGTTTGCGCCGACAAAACAACCGTCGAAAACTTCGTAAGGCGCAAGTTCGAAGCTGAGAATATCGGAAGCGTTTACGCCCATATATTCAGCGAGATAGGAAAGGAATTTCGGCTTTCCTTCGCTGTTTTGCGCAAAGAAGGGGAGCATTTCTGTCTGAATGTTGAATTTTGCGCCGTCGTTTACACCTCTTACGATGTGGATGGCTGCACTGGGGATGATAAGAAGCGGTTTTTTAATATTGACGTTGATTGCTTTTGCATTTCCATTTTCATCTTTTACGAAAACTCTGCCCGCAAGTCCGAGAGGACGGTCAAGCCAACCGTGAACGATGGCACCGCCGTAACCTTCAAGTGTCATGCGTTCAATGCCGAGGTCGATTTTGGAGGAAACGGTTTTGATGCGGAATCCGGGCATATCCTGGTGAGCTGCACCGATACGGAATCCCGTTTCTCTGGGATCGCCACAAATACGGAAGGCGGCACATTGTGTTCCTTCTTTTGTAAAATAGTAGGATTTTCCTTCTTCAATTTCCCAAGATTTACCTTCGTCCAGCTGAACAGCGCCTGCTTCGTCAAGCATTTTTACAAGTTCATCGGTGGATTGAAATGCTGTGGGAGCGTTATTCAGGAAGTTAAGGAGATTTTGAGCGTACTGTTTTTTTGTTTCCATGGTTTTATACCGATCCTTTCAAAATAAGTTTTTATAGCATTTGTTTTTTCGAAAAAGTCATATTTCTCCCTATTATATCAATATTTTATCACAAAACATTTCCGGTATCAAGCAATTTGTGAAAAAAACTTAGAAAATCAAAAAGAGTTATTTGACTGCATTTCTATATTGTGGTATATCGTAAGAAAACATATAATATATGGAAGAATCTTTTTAATTGAATTTTGAAAAAGGAAACTCCATAGATTTTTTTCAAGTAATGGAAAAAATAGTAGATTGATAGAAAAAAAGAAATGAGAATTTCCGGAATTTTTGATGCAGAAAAACAGATTTTTTAAAAATATTTTCAAAAAAATTAAAATAATTTTAAGAAGATTTTCGAGAACTTTTTCGAAAAACTTCTTTTTTTGGAAAGAAAAAACAAAAAATCGGGAAAAAGAAATATTGGATATAGTATGTGTTTGATTCAAAAACACAAGATATAGTATATTTTTGGATTTGAGAAAAGAAATCAAAAAAAGTTTAAAAATTTTTGAAAAAATTTGCAAAAAAGTATTGACAAATGAAAACATATATGATATACTACATGAGCGCTCGACGGAAGGGCGCAAAAAACAACGGTCCTTGAAAATTGAA
>SVRL01000133.1 GCA_015064845.1 Oscillospiraceae bacterium
ACCGCTTGCGGTGGATGAGGTGTTAATAAAAAAGTTTTGCTAACATCTGTCTGTTTGCGAAAACCGAAAGTAACGCCTCATCCGTCATTATACCGCTACGCGGTAAATGACACCTTCCCCCACCGGGTAGCGAAGCGTCAGCACGGTAGTGAATGAAAGCCTGAACGGCTTTCAGAGCCGTGGTGTGACCGAGCCGCAGCGAGACAGGCTAACTAAACCTCATCTTTCGGCAACACGCAAACGCATAATCAATCATTTATTTCTGTAAATCAATAAGGAAGGAATTTATATTATGAAATATACGGCATATCGGAAAAGAGCGGAAACGGACGTTTTTTTCACGCCCGAAGCGGGTTCTTCGCGTTATGAAGGAAAAGCCGAGGAAATGATACGTTTTGCGGAAGGCGCAACTTGCATGGATCCTTCCCTGTGGGCATTGTTCGTCGCGCAGTTTCGCATTGGCAATACCGATGACAGAGACGGCGGCTGGCGTATTGAATATTGGGGAAAAATGATGCGCGGCGCATGCTTTACTTATGCGTATACACAAAATGAAGAACTGTATCAAATTCTGGAAAATACGGTACGCGATCTTCTGACCACGCAGGACGAAAAAGGAAGAATTACGACCTATTCCCGAGAGAAAGAATTTACGTCCTGGGATATGTGGGGCAGAAAATACGTTCTTCTGGGATTGCAGTATTTTCTGGAAATCTGCAAAAACAATACTCTTGCGGATGAAATCCTTTTTTCCATGTGCAGACAGGCAGACTATATCATGGAACACGTCGGAGAGGACGAGGGAAAAACAGGCATTTTACAGACCTCAAAACATTGGGAAGGCTTGAACGCTTCTTCGATTCTGGAGCCTTTCGTCCGTCTGTATCATATCACGAAAGAAAAGAAATATCTGGATTTTTCAAGTTATATCATCCGTATGGGCGGACTGAGAAGCATGAATATTTTCGAAGAAGCTTATCTCGGAAAAACGTATCCTTATGAATATCCCGTTACGAAAGCCTATGAAATGATTTCCAATTTTGAGGGAATTTTGGAATATTACCGCGCGACGGGCGAAGAGAAATATCTCGTGATGGCAAAAAATTTTGCCCGTCTTGTGATGGAATCCGATATCACCGTCATCGGTTGCGCGGGAACCACGCACGAGCTTTTTGACCATTCCCGTATCACGCAGTTTGACCCTGCTTACGACGGTATTATGCAGGAAACCTGCGTAACGGTAACGTGGATGAAATTCTGCCATCAGCTTTTGTGTCTGACGGGCGAAAGTATTTATGCCGATCAGATTGAAAATTCCGCATATAATGCATTTTTCGGCGCAATCAACGTCAATCATAATATCTGTCAAGGACAGGATTTCCCCTTTGACAGTTACAGTCCTTTGCTGAACGGTGTACGCGGACGGTTTGTCGGCGGTTACAGAGATTTGATCCGCAAACGATTCTGGTGGGGTTGTTGCGTTGCCATCGGCGCAGCGGGAACGGGAATTCTTCCCATGACGGCGGCAATGAAAACCGAAAACGGCATTGCAATCAATCTGTATTTCAAAGGGACCTATACGCAGACATTGGCAAACGGCAAAACGGTTCGATTGCTGACCGAAACGGATTATCCGAAAAGCGGAAACGTAAAAATAACCGTGAAAACCGATTGCGAAGAGCCTTTTGCGCTTCGTTTCCGTATTCCCGCGTGGAGCAAACAGATCTCGCTGACCGTAAACGGAGAAGTGAACCAAGCCGAAGCGGGAAGTTATGCTGTGATTGAAAGAATCTGGAAAAACGGAGATAGAATCGAACTTGATTTTGATATGCGTGTGCGGATTCTTTATGCAAAAGACATCGATCCCGACGCGGGAGCGGAAGCGATTTGCCATTTTGCGCTTTTGCGCGGACCGATCGTCCTTGCGCGCGACAGTGCGCTCGGAGAAAATCTTGATATACCCGTAACCGTTCTCGATCGGGACGGATACGCAAGCGCAGTTTCCTCAAAAAAGGCTTCCTTCCAAACGGAACAGGAATACGAAATTCTTGCCGAGGATGGCTGCTTTACCGTCGTGGATTATGCTTCCGCAGGACAAAGCTGGAATCCGAATATGCCCATTACCGTTTGGATCAAAACCGGCAAATGAAATGCGGCGTGCGGATTGGGTAAGATAAACGGGAATTTATAAGCCTTCCCCAGCGGGGGAAGGTGGCGCCGTAAGGCGACGGATGAGGTGTTACTTTCGATTTCTGCAAACAGACGGATGTGTGCAAAACTTTTTTACAAACGCCTCATCCACCATTCTGGTCCCCCTTCCCCCACCGGGTAGCGAAGCGTCAGCACGGTAGTGAATGAAAGCCTAAACGGCTTTCAGAGCCGTGGTGTGACCGAGCCGCAGCGAGACAGGCTAACTAAACCTCATCTTTCGGCAACAGACAAACGCGTAAACAATCATTTATCTTCCCATCGATCTACATGAAGGAGTTTATATGTTTTCATATTCCGAATTTATTCATTATCATCCGAAAGACACGGAGAACTTCAAACGGGAAAATATCTCCGATTTTTCGGAAATCGAAAAAAATACCGTAAAAGCGGAAAATCAACTGAAAGAAACCGAATACGTTACTTTTGAAAAGCTTGAAAATGAAGGACTTCGCGTGATGTTTCTCGGTAATTCCATCACGAATCACGGAATCAAAGAAGAAATCGGTTGGCTTGCTCATCACGGTATGGCGGCTTCCGCGAAAGAAAAGGATTACGTGCATATTCTGATGAGAAAAACGGAAGAAAAAGTGCCGAACGCCGCGTTTTGTATTTGTCAGGCGGCAGAGTGGGAAAGAAATTACAAAAACGGCGCGCAAACGTATCCTCTTTTCCAAAACGCAAGAGAATTTTCTGCCGATATCATCATTATGCGCTTGATTGAAAACTGTCCGACCAAGGATTTTGAAGGAGAAATTTTCAAAAAAGAGCTTTGGGAATTTCTGTCTTTTCTGAATCCGTCGGGAAAAGCGAAAATCGTTCTGACGACAGGATTCTGGAAACATCCGGGCGACCGTTATATCCGTGAATTGGCGGAAGAGAAAGGGTTACCTTTGGCAGAACTTGGCGACCTTGGCGCAAATCCCGCAATGAAAGCGCTCGGACTTTTTGCGCATAAGGGCGTTGCCAATCATCCGGGCGATCTCGGCATGGAAAGCATTGCGAAGCGCATTTTTGAAATTTTGCCGATATAAACTTGAACAATGTAAAATAACGCGAATTCGTATAGAAAGATCAATGATTGTTTAGCGTAATAAAAGATTTGCAAAATGTTCTGTTTGTTGAGCGAGTACCGTTCTTGATGTCATTCTGGAGGGACGCAGTCCCGATAGAATCTCATCGCAAACCTCAACTAACTTTTGAAAGA
>SVRL01000134.1 GCA_015064845.1 Oscillospiraceae bacterium
CCACTCGCCGTCAGGCGAATATCACTCTTTCAGAATATCACTGTGCGAAAGCACAATATCTCTTGCCGTAGGCAAATATCACTGCGTATTTCCTTTCGAGGAAATACGCTAAATTCCCGTTTATCTTTCAAATGCTCTCGAAACATATTTGAAAAATTTTCAAAATATTTTTCAAAAATTTGCGACCAAAACGCAAAAAAACGTACTGAATGGTTGAAAGATCTTTCAAAGAAACTCGGAAAGGGGGTAAAATGACATGGACGACCAAAAAATCGTGGAACTGTATTTTTTCCGCAGCGAACAGGCAATCAAAGAAACGGACATCAAATACGGAAAGCTTTGCCGCAGTATTGCTTATAATATTCTGCAAAATGATGAAGATGCCGAGGAATGTGTGGATGATACCTATATCGGCGTGTGGAATACGATCCCACCCAAAAAGCCCGACAATTTCATGGCATTCGTTTGCAAAATCGCAAGGAATCTTGCGCTGAAAAGGTTGGAATCCGAAACAAGACAAAAACGTTCTCAGGCAACCGTGATTTCCATTTCGGAGCTGGAAGAAATTCTTCCCGATGAAAGCATTGCCGCAGACGTCAGCAATGAAGAGATCGGTAAGCTGATCAGCAATTTTTTACGAAAAGAAAAAGCGGATATCCGAAAAGTATTTATCCGAAAATATTATTTTTTCGATTCCGTTTCCGAAATTGCCGAGCGTTACGGTTTTACGGAAAGCAAGGTCAAAAATATGTTATATCATACCCGAAACAAACTGAAAGAATATTTAATCAAGGAGGGCATTGAAATATGAAAACACCGAGAATTTCAGATTCCATGAATTACTTGGATCACGATTTGATTCAAGAAGCCGTAAGAGAAAGGAAACCCGTAAAAACCGTGCCGTTTCTCAAATGGGGTTCGCTTGCCGCTTGTCTTTGCGTATTACTCATGACGGCAATGATGATTTTGCCGAATCTGTTGAACGGCAATCTGCCGAACGAAAACAACAATCCTCTGTATAAACCGGTTCATGTGGAAAACCGTGCAATCGTATGGCCTTGGGAATATAAAACCATATATGAAAAATATACTTTCCTTTTCTATGACGGCAAGGGATACAACGGCAGAGGAAAAGAAATCCGCGCAGAGCTTCTTGGCGAAGCGCTTGGCGAAGGCGAAGCAAAGGGACAAGATATCTATACGGAAAAGATATACACGGAGCGCTTTACCGTTTACCGTATCAACGGCGTATCCGAGGAATATCTGATCGCTGTCGAAATGGATGGAAAATTCTACGTTTTCGATGCGCACAAACAAAACGCTTTCGCAACGCTCGGAGAAATGGCAGACACATTTTCTATGGAACAAAATATCAGTCTGAACCGTTTTTCCGTTCAAGGAAAAACACTGAAAACAAAATATTACGCCTTGGGTGACGACAGTAGCGTTTGGGAAATTCTGAAGGGGTGCAAAAATGCACCCGCTGTAAACGGAGATTCCTGGCGGACACAGGCCGATTATATCAGCTTTACCGTTACCTCCGAAGCATTGGGCGTTTATAAAAACGTGATGTATGTAACCGAAGACGGTTATCTCTTTACAAACGCTTTTGACTTTGCCAACGTTTTTGAGATTGGAAAAGAAGCTGCAATGCAAATCATCAACCATGTAAAAGAAATTTCCGAACAAACGGAACCGATTCCCTATCAGAGTACAATCACGGGAAAAATTACCGAAGTGGAAGAAAATTATTTCATTCTGGACACCACTCCCGTCTGTGTAAATGAAAAAGACGGAAAAATTTATAAAATCATGGCAGAAGATATTCGTATCGACCGTGTGCTTTCGTTTGAAAAAGTCGATGTCGGAGATCTCGTTGTCGTAACCTATGACGGCATCGTCAAAGACGGCAACCTCATTGAAGGCGCAACGAATATGCAAAAAGGATTTTTTTCAAATGAAGAATCCCACGTGATGATTCCCGAATAAACCATTTTCATTCTCATTGAAATCTTCTCACAAAAAAGCGGCGAATCGCCGCTGATGGTTGCTCGCCTATCCAAGTTTTGCTTGTATCGAAACAATGCAAACGGCGAGGTTTGCATTGCGCAATTTCCTATCGTATAAAAACAAACCGCTGTAATCGGAAATTCCTTTTACAGCGGTTTGCTATCTACATTATAAAACCAGGGAAGGCGCCGTGTAAACTCTTGCGGCAAGCTCTTGATTGAGCATATAGAGGCTTCTCGGATCGGAACCGAAAAGTTCCATTTTTGTGATCAGATCATTGGCGTTGGTTTCTTCTTCGCCTTGTTCTTTCACAAACCAATCCAGAAATTGCATGGTTCGGAAGTCCTTAACCTCATATGCCGCGGCATAAATATCGTTGATCAGCGAGGTAACGTATTCTTCATGCGCAAGTCCTGCTTTCAAAACATCCATATGACTTTGGAAAATCAAATCGGGTTTGGCAATGGCTTCCAGTGTTACCGTTTGATTTTCATTCTGCAAATATTGATAAAACAGCATAGCATGATCGCGTTCTTCCTGCGCCTGAATCATATACCAATTGGCAAAGCCGTCAAGACCTTTTGCTTTGAAATAATTGGAAAAGTCAAGATACAGGTACGCGGAATAAAACTCTTTGTTGATCTGGCTGTTCAGAAGTTCGTGTACTTTCGCATTCATCATATCATTTCCCTCGCTTTCCTATCTTTCTTGTTATATTGTTTTATATATCTGCTTTCCAAAGACCATGCAGATTGCAATATGCGTAAACGGCAATCGGTTTTTCATCCGCAAGCGCGAAGCTGACGACGGGCGCTTTTCCGACTTCGAGATTTTTTCTCTGACCGCCCTGATCCGTCTGGAGATATACCCAAGCAATATTGTGTTCCTCTGCCATCGGATGTTCGATGGAACCGACCGAAACGTTCACGATATTGCCGTTAACATGAACGACGGGAATGTGTTTTTCGTGGCTTGCTTCCACCACACCGGGTTCCAATTTTTTCATTTTCTGACCGCAGCACATGACGGGAACACCCGCATTATGAATCATGCCAATTAAGTTTCCGCAATGTTCGCAAATATAAAAATTCTGATGTTTCATTATAAAATCCTCCGTTTATTTCATTTGGCTTATGCCTGTTGTTTATTGTTGATTTTCTATGGTTCTATTATACAGCTTATTTTGAAAAAGTTCCGTAACTTAGTCACAAAACATAAAATTCAGAAAAAATTTTATTGATAAAACGTGAGTTCGATAAAATATAAAAAGATAACCGGGAATTTAGCGTATTTCCTCGAAAGGAAATACGCAGTGATATTTGCCTACGGCAAGTGATATTGTGCTTTCGCACAGTGATATTCTGAAAGAGTGATATTCGCCTGACGGCGAGTGGAATATTTG
>SVRL01000135.1 GCA_015064845.1 Oscillospiraceae bacterium
CCACCTTCCCCATCATTCAAGTTTCATCAGACTTTTTACTACGGTACAGGGGAAGGGCTCGCGGCGCGTAAATTACAAAGTTTTTGTTTTTTTAATCTATTCTAATTTTGAGCCTTCAGCCCTTCCCCTCTGCTTTCATAAAAAATCTGTATATCTTCAAAGTATGGGGAAGGTGCCGAGGAACGAGGCGGATGAGGCAGCACTATAAACAATCATTTCCCTCCCAAACGAAAAAGAAAGGAGTCCCATGAGCGAACGAGAATATCAAATCAAAGAAAGTCTGCGCGAAAAGCAGGCGAAAGCGAGAAGAAAACCTTTGAAACCGAATATCGTTCAACCGCGGTTGACGGAATCGGAATTATATTATTTATACAAAAATCTTTATCCGAGAAAGGAGCAAAAATGAATTATACGAATTATAAAATTACATTGGATATGACAAGAATACAAAGTCAGGTCTCCATTCCCGTACCGCAAAACGATACGGCGCGCAGACTTTATATCCGTCTGTATCAAAACGGAAATCTTTTCGAATTAAAAGACGGAATGCGAGCCGTTTTTGCAGGAGAAAAAGAAGACGGAACGCTTTTATATAACGATTGCCTGATCGAAAATCAAACCGTCATTCGTTATGATTTCACGGAACAGACCACCGCCGCCGTCGGTACGGTCAACTGTCAGATTCGCGTATATCTGGAAGACGGAAGCTTGCTGACAAGCCCCTCTTTGACCATCGTGGTTTATAAAAATGCGTTTTCCGAAGATAATATTACGTCATCGGATGAATATAACGCCTTGAATCAATTGATCGGAGAAGCAAATGAATTGATCTATACCGTCAATACCAAGCTTGAAAACGGAGAATTCGTGGGAAAAAGCGGTGTTTACGTCGGTTCGGGAGAAATGCCCGCCGATGCCAACGTGCAGATCGACCCATTGGGCGACCTTTGCTTTGAAGCGGGCGCACCGCGCGTATTGTATCTGAATGAAAACGGCGAATTTTCCCTTTTGGAAACGGGCGACGGTTTTGATATTGAAAACGGAGTCATCACTGCCGTGGGCGATAAAGAAACCAAACGGCGCGTTGCCGCATTGGAAACGCAAATGAAAACGCTGAACGAAAAAGAACATTTGCCCGAACCCATCGTTTCGGATAACGGAAAAATTTTATGCGTGAAAGACGGAAAATGGGCAGCTTCGGCAATTGCAGGTTCTCCCGTCGCAACGTATATTGACGAATATATTTCAACCGCGCTCGGAGGTGATTATTAATGGCAAACGTACTTGCGGAATTATTTCAAAATACGGCAAACGCCATCCGTGAAAAAACAGGCGAAGAAGGCAGTATGAAGCCTGCCGAATTTCCCGAAAAAATCCGTTCGATTCAAACGGGAGGGACGGGAGGCACGGGAAACGCAGAAGCAGACGTACGTCCTTTGACCGTTACGGAAAACGGTACGTATTATCCGACGGAAAACACGGAAATCGGAAAAACATATACGTTCAAAGAAAGTTATACACAAACGGAATTGCAAACGCTGTTCCATGCTTCCGCCAATAAATTCGAATCACAAGCAAACTTGTTTATCGCGGGAACCCGTGGCGCGGCAGTTTCCACCGACGGCACCGTTTACGCGCTCGGCTTCATGTCGGAGGATGACGGGATGTATATCTGGGCGCCCGAAGAATTGGTTGCAACTGGCATGGTCGCGGAGATGGGTTGGCACGTTTATGACGAGACAAACGATTCCTATACCAAATTGGAAACCGCGCCGTCCATCACACTTGCCGAAGATTCTTTCACACTTTATTTGAACGATATTTCAGAATTGAATCCGCTTTTCGTTTTGAGAGAATACGACGGTTTTTCAGAGGTTACGGTGAATGTACCCGAAACCGTTCCTGAATTGGAAGAAATCACGATTACAGAGAATGGAACATATACACCGAGTGAAACGGACGGTTATTCCAAAATCACGGTCAACGTCCCCACGGAATCGGCAAATGGCGGAAACAGCGGAGGCGGCGGTACAAACGGCGAAGCAAATTTGATTTCTCTTACCGCAACGAAAAACGGTGTTTATTATCCGGGCGAAAACGTTGAAATCGGTAAAACGTATACGCTCCGTAACGATTATACGCAAGAAGAATTGCAAGCGCTTTACGGAATTTCGGGCGGAACGTCCGAAGACGGGGTTTACGCGTGGCTGTGTGATATCGAAGACGTCGGTACGATTGGTATTATGCACGATTACGGTATGTACGGCGTGTATATTTCCGACGGCCATATCTGGCTCCCTGCGGAGATTGCCGAGCAAATGGGATTTACGACAGGTTGGAACTTCGGTTCGGATTTAACAGACTTAACACCTACGGATATACCTACCGTAGAGCTTGTTGAAGGCGACGTTGTGATCTACACAGAAAAGTTAACCGACTTGAATCCCCTTTTCGAATTAAAAGAATACGATGGATTTTCTCACGTTGAAGTCCAAGTAACAAACAGTGAGGGTAGATCTGTGAAAGTTGCCGAAGGAACTTATACGCCGACATCCGAAACGGAAATCATCACAATCAATCATAATCTTGGTTTTGTTCCCGATATGATTATCATCAGAGGTATAGGAAAACCAACTGCCATTATGCAGTTAACATCAGGCACTTTCTTCTCTCCCACTATGGTACAGCCAAGTGATATAACAGCATATTATCATGTATGCCAAAACTTAAATACCGGTGGGTTTACGTTAGGAAGCGGCAAAGCAGATTTCAGAGAGAATAACGGGTACAATTCATATGTAAATAACGTAAACGGTATCTCATTTGATGTGGGCAGTTCCGGATTTGTTCAACATATGCCCGGTGCAAAATACACTTGGACCGCTTTCGGAAATATGTTGACGTAACATAAGTTCGATGGGAATCGGAAATATAAACGGGAATTTATAAGAATAAAAAGTTGCTGAAATTTCCGTCAGCGTATAAACAAACGCACCGCACTGTCATTCTTGGAGCACAGACTGCCTTTGGCAGTCCGTTAAATAGAATCCCGTAGCAAAAGATAGGATTCTTTTGAAAGTTAGTTGAGGTTTGCGATGAGATTCTATCGTTCACTCCGTTCACTCCAGAATGACGGCAAAAAGGGGCCGTTTTTCAACAGACGGAATCTTTTGCAGACTTTTTATTGCGATAAACGGGAATTTATGAGCATTAAAAGTTGCTGAAATTTCCGTCAGCGTATAGACAAACGCACCGCACTGTCATTCTGGAGCGAAGTGTAACGAAGCGATAGAATCTCTTAGCAAAAGATAAGATTCTTTTAAAAGTTAGTTAAGTTTTGCGATGGGATTCTATC
>SVRL01000136.1 GCA_015064845.1 Oscillospiraceae bacterium
CGCTACAGGAGCAGATGGCTACATTTTTTATACTTTTGGTGGTATGCTGGTCGGCACCATGGGAGAAGACGGTAAATTCGAAAAACTTGAAATGCTTGAGTTTGTTTATTGATAAATTTTCAAAAAGTTTGAAATTCAGAAAGGAAAACAGCCTATGAAAAAATTATTTTCCTTATTACTAGCATGCATGATGTTATTTTTAACATCTTGCAATCATATACCACCAAATGGAACCACAACGGGTAATCTCCAAAATCAAGAAAAACCAAAAGATTCTGAATTGAAGGATACCATCATCCAAAATGGAACGAGCAAATTCATTGATATACCTTCGCGTGTGATTTTTGAATCCGGAAAAATTTTTTATTACAGCAAAGCAGACGGGAAAGCATACGTTTACTGCTTTGACCCACTTTGCGACCATTCCGGCGGAAAATGTCTTGCCAACCCGATGGACACAGTAAAAATTTATTCTTTTGATTTTAAAAATACCTTTTTTATCAATAACCGTTTTTATACCGCTACACAATACGGACAAATTTATTCCTTTGCGTTTGACGGAAGCGATTTAAAAATTGAATACGGCGAGGATTCCTATTCACTGGAAGAAGTGAATAGAGCTCTTTGGTCTCCGAACTATCGGGTATATGATAAATACATCTATATTCCCTTATATGCAGATGAAAAAGGAAATTCTTGTACCCTGCGTTTTAATACCGAAACGAAGGAAATGGAAGACTTAACCGAGGAAACGGGGAATTCTATTTTACCGCATTTCTTCTACAACGGAGAAATCTATGGACGGGATGCCAAACTCAGAACCTGGGTCAAAGCAGATCTGGAACTGAAAAAGATGGAACCCATCGAAGAGCCGCCGATCAGCATGCGATTCTTCGGAAGCGTATTCTATAGTACCGCATATGACGATCCGACAGATTATAAGAACGGAAAGTCAATCGGCATTCAGGCATATGACATAAAAACGGGAGAAACCACGATTTTGACCAATGAGATATTAGGTTTGGAAGCATATGCTTATGAAGTAATTGACATTGATGAAAACTATGTGTATTTTTATCAATGGGAAGAAATTGAAATTGGCAAAGATCAAAAGAATCGTCCCGTAGAAAACAACAGCGGCGGAAAGCTTTACCGCGTAAAGCATGACGGTACCGAATGCGTTTGTATCTTCAACGATCCGAGTTTGGATTTCATCGGTCGGGAAGCTGTTGTTACAGGGAATAAAATCATCATAGAGGGTCATTCCGTTGGTATGCGCGACGGCTATGCGGATACGTGGGATAGCGGCATGAAAGTCGGCACCATCGGTCCCGACGGCAAAATCGAAAAATTTAACCCCATTGAACTTGTTTATTGATAAATATTGAAAAATGAAACGGGATTTTATGAGAATACAGAATTAGATGAAACCATTTGTCAGTGAACAAACGCCCTGCACTGTCATTCTGGAGTGAACGATAGAATCTCATAGCAAAAGATAAGATTCTTTCAAAAGTTAGTTGAGGTTTGCGATGGGATTCTATCGCTCCGTTTCACTCCGCTCCAGAATGACAGTGCTTGACTTTACTCTGTACTCTGACAAAAACATACGAAATCCGGAAGCTTGACGACTTCGCCCCAGAGTGGGAGCCTTTAAACTGAATCCCTATTTGTCTTTCTATTCTTCGTCAAATTCAGGTTATCGAACACATCTATTATAAAAATTTTGAAATTCAGAAAGGAAAAAACCTATGAAAAAATTATTTTCCTTGTTACTTGCTTGCATGATGCTATTTTTGACCGCCTGCAACCAAACACCGCCGAATGAAACTACAACGGGTAATCTTCAAAATCAAGAACAACCCCAAAATTCTGAATTGAAAGATACTATTATTCGAAACGGACACCGCGAATTCATTGATTTGCCTTCGCGTATTCTTTTTGAATGCATAGTTCCGGAGGGAGAAGAATATACGTTTTATTACAGCAAAGCAGACAGAAAAGCCTACGTTTACTGCTTTGATCCTCTCTGCGACCATTCCGGAAAATGTCTTGCAAACCCGAGGGATGATAAAAATATTTTTCACTCTGAATTAAGATCTACGTTCTTTATCAACAACCGCTTTTATGTTGTCGCAGATTATGGACAAATCTTTTCCATGGCGTTTGACGGAACTGATATCAGAATCGAATACAGTGAAGAATCTTACATGCCCCAAAAACTGAATTATAATCTTTGGTCACAAAATTATCGCGCATACGGTAAATATATTTATATTCCTACGAATGTGGATGAAAATGAAAAATATAATCTCCTGCGTTTTAATACCGAAACAAAGGAAATGGAAAACCTGACCGAAAAAACAGGAAATTACATGTATCCATCTTTCTTCTATAACGGAAAAATTTACGGAAGCGATATCAGAGGGCTTAATTGGTTTAAGGCGGATTTGGAAATGAAAAATATGGAATCTATCGAAGAGTTGCCGGTATCCAATCAGTTTTACGGAAGTGTATTTTTCGATTGTGCATACGAACGAATCGATTCCAAAACCGACAAATATCTTGGCATCGAAACCTATGATATGAAAACAGGCGAAACCAAACTGATAACCAATGAAATGCTTGAGCTTGAAGCAAATCGATATACCATTGTTGCTGTGGATGAAAATTATTTATATTTCTATCAGTATAAAAAAATACCTATTGGAACCTATATTGACTATAAAGGAATAGAGCGCAAAATATATAACACAAATGAAGGAAAACTTTACCGCGTGAAGCATGACGGAACGGAGTGTACGCTCATATATGATAATTCAAACTTTGAATTTGTATCCTTGGAGGCTGTCATTTCAGGAGATCAAATTATCATAGAAGGACGCGATATTTCCGTTCAAGATGGTAATGTTGTTTATAACCATGGTATAAAAATCGGCACCATTGGTCCCGACGGTAAAATCGACAAGTTTGAAAACATTGAACTTGTTTATTGACAGTTCTCTATTCTGTATCGCCCATCCATTTCAGAAAAACTTTCTCATGAAAGCAAAATTGCAAAAAGACTTGCTTGGTATTTCCTTGCAAGTCTTTTTTAACGCGACTTCAATGATAAGATAAATGATTGTTTATCGTAATCCAAAGTCTGAAAAAGATTCCGTCTGTAGAGAAAGTGTCCCTTTTTGCTGTCATTCTGGAACGAAGCCACAGACAGCCTTACGGCGGTCTGTTAGCGTAGTGATAGAATCTCATCGCAACCCTAAACTAAAAAGAATCTTATCTTTTGCTATGAGATTCTATCGGGCAAAGTATTGCCCTCCAG
>SVRL01000035.1 GCA_015064845.1 Oscillospiraceae bacterium
CCAAATCCAACATCTCGATATTACGAATAATTTCTTTTTGTCTTTCGTAGAAAAGAAGCTCTTTGTTGTGTTTGTAATATTCTTTACAGCCGTATCTGCTGATGAAATAGGTACTGTAATAGTTGATGGTCAATTCGGTTACGAAAACCAGAATCTCCGTGCCTTCCGCAAAAACTTCTTCGCAGAAATTGAAAGCATTGGAGAGCTTTTTGCTTGTTCGGTCGGCATTCTTTTTCAAGTCTTTGGTGTATGTTCCGAAATCCGATTTGATAACTTCAAAGAATTTTTTAGCGTCCTCAGGATGTTTTTCAAATAAATTTGATTTCATTTTTGAAAGAAAGTCGATCGCGCGGTGGAAAATAAGAATCTGTTCGCTGGAATACGCAGCGGAAATTTTGCCGTTTGCAATCTTTGTTTCCAGCTTCTCTATCTGTTTATCAAGAAGCGCCATACCGTCTGCTTTGGGGCGCAAAAGTTCAAGACGGATATTTTTTACAGCTTCCATAACGGCGCCCAAGGCTTTTTCCGTTTCATAGATTTCACGGAATTCTTCGCCCAAACTGCCTAACATCAAACTGATAAGAGAAAGGCGTTCATCCATTTTTGCGTCTTTTGCACGTTCCTTGATTTCATCCGTTGCTTTTCCAAGCAAAATATGCTCTACTTGGTAATCGGATTTATATTTATTGAACAAATCGTAATAAACGGAAAAACTTTTTGCAATTTTTGGGTTTTGCAGATATTGTGCAATCAATTTTTCATCGGTTTGAATGCCGAGTTCTTCATAAAGCTTGATCATATCGGAAAGATCGGACCAACCGCGTGCGGTTACGAAAGTTTTGCCGTCCACGGTGCTTTCAATCTTATAGAAATTGCTTTTATGAATATCCAGATAAGTCATAATGGCGGGGTGGATGCCTTTTTTATAAGCATATTCCTTCCAGACGGTTAAATCGGCTTCCACGTCAATGCGCTTCAGTCGATCCCAGGTTACAATGTCAAATTCACGGACGGAATTGTTATATTCGGGCGGATTTCCTGCGGTTACAACAATCCAGCCATCGGGAACACGGTGTTTTCCGAATATCTTATATTGTAAAAACTGAAGCATGGAGGGCGCAAGCGTTTCGGAAACGCAGTTGATTTCGTCCAGAAACAAAATACCTTGCTCCAAACCCGTCGTTTCCATCATATCGTAAACGGAGGCGATGATTTCGCTCATTGTGTATTCGGAAACGGTATATTCTTTTCCGCCGTAGTTTTTCTTTTCAATGAAAGGCAAACCGAGTGCGGACTGTCTTGTGTGATGGGTCATGGAATACGAAACGAGAGCAACGCCGAGGTCAGAAGCGATCTGTTCCATGATGGCGGTTTTTCCCACTCCGGGAGGACCCATCAGAAAAATGGGGCGTTGACGTTCAATCGGGATTTTGTAATTTCCGAAATTATCTTTCGTGAAATATGCTTTCATAGCGTTTTCAATCTGTATTTTGGCTTCGTTGATGTTCATGATGAATTCCTTTCTGTTTCAATTTCTTGATTTTTAAATTCATGCTCGGAAATATAGGTAATTAATGCTTGCAAAGGTTTTGTGATCCATTTGTTTTTGTGATAAATGAGTTGTTTCCAAATGGTTACTTTCAGGTCGCACACGTCAAGATAAACAAGTTTGCCTTCTTTTACCTTTTTTTGGGTAACAAAATCGGGTAAAAAAGAAATACCCTCTCCGTTTTCCAACATGGATACAATGATATCCGTTCTGCCGATTTCCAGAATGGGAGTAATGGCAATACTGTTTTTTGCAAAAGCTTCTTCCAAAATTCGACGGTAACCGACACCTGCTTCCGTTAGAATCATGGGAAACTGTGCAATTTCCTTCAGCAAAAACGGTTTTTCAGTTGCATACGGGGAGGAAATGCTCGTGACGAAATGAACGGGAATCGGTTCCTCTTTTGCAATGATATAATCATTGCGGTACACGCGTCGATCCAGCGTCAGCATAAGGTCTGCTTCGTTAGAATCCAGAATGAGAAACATTTCTTGGGTATCTGCGGGAATGAAACGCAGAGAGATTTCCGGAAAGGTTTGATGAAAATCATTGTAATTTGTAAGAATCATATTTTCGCAAAGAGAATCAGCCGTTACAATGCGTAAAAAACCCTTCAATGCGCGGAGGGCATTGTTTTTTTGGTTGAATTCATCCGTCAAATATCGGATTTGTCTGGCAAAACTCAGCAATTCTTTGCCTCTTTCCGTGAGTGTGATATTATGATTGATCCTTTCAAAAAGCAAACAGTCAAGTTCATTTTCCAATTGTTTGATTTGAAAAGAAACGGTGGATTGCGAATAATCCAAAAGCTTTGCCGCTTTTGTGAAGCTGTTCAGCTCCGCAACATGGACAAAAGTGATTAAATTCCGTATTTCCATAGATACTCTTTCCTTTTTCGAATTTTTTTGGAAAATATTTTTATAGTACAACGAGAATTCCATCTAACTTACGTTAGTACAGGTAATTGCTCAAAATTTACTTCGCCGGTTTGTATGATTCAGATACAAACAAAACTCAGATAGGAGAGCAAACAGATGTAAGCAATCTGTTAGCGTGTGTTATATATCATCGAAAAATTAGATGGTATTCATTCAATATATTCGTTTGACCAATGGATAATTTTATTATATAATAAAAACAACAGAAAAGCAACCACTAATGGAGGAAATTATGCCGGAAATTAAATTTTATAACCGCGCGCCCGTTCCGATGGAAATGCACAAGGTTAAAATCGTACAAAAACTGACTCTTTTGCCTGTAAAAGAACGTTTGCAAAAAATGTATGAAGCGGGATTCAATACATTTTTGCTTCACAATAAAGATATTTTTATGGATATGCTCACAGACTCAGGTGTAAATGCCATGAGTGACAATATGCAGGCTGCCATGCTTCGCGCTGACGATGCTTATGCGGGAAGTGAAACCTTCTACCGTATGCAGCAGAAGTTGGAAGAAATCTTCGGTATTTCTTATCTGCTTCCCACCCATCAGGGACGCGCTTGCGAGCACATTCTTTCTCAGCATCTTGTAAAACCGGGAAACTGTGTTATCATGAACTACCATTTCACGACTTCCAAAGCGCACATTACCCGTCTCGGCGGTCACGTGGAAGAACTTGTGAAGGATGAAGGTTTGGTCACCAAGAGCAATTTGCCTTTCAAGGGAAATATTGATTTGGATAAGGTTCGCGCTTGCATTGCGAAAGAGGGCGCGGATAACATTGCATATATGCGTTTGGAAGCAGGTACAAACTTGATTGGCGGACAGCCGATTTCTTACGAAAACATGAAAGCGGCAACCGAAATTGCTAAAGAACACGGCATTTTGACCGTTTTGGATGCTTCTTTGCTTCAGGACAACCTTTATTTCATCAAAACCCGTGAGGATTCCATGAAAGATAAAACTGTTGCGCAGATCACACGCATGGTTGCGGATCTTTTCGACGTTATCTATTTCTCTGCACGTAAATTCGGTTTTGCAAGAGGCGGCGGCATTCTCGTTCGCGACGAAACACTGTTCCATGAAATGGAAGATTATATTACCATGTTTGAAGGCTTTTTGACCTACGGCGGTATGTCCGTTAAGGAAATGGAAGCCATGATCGTCGGCTTCGAGGAAACAATGGATTTGGATGTCATTTCTCAAGGACCGCAGTTCATTGCGCACTGCGTTCGTGAGTTGGATCGTTTGGGTGTTCCGATGGTTACACCCGGCGGCGGTCTCGGCGCGCATATCGATGCCAGAGAAGTGGTTAGTCATATTCCCGCAGAGCAGTATCCGGCGGGTTCTCTTGTTGCCGCACTCTATCTTTGCGGCGGTATCCGCGGTATGGAACGCGGAACACTTTCCGAAGAACGCAATCCCGACGGAACCGAGCATATCGCTTCCGTTGAAATGGTTCGTTTGGCATTCCCTCGCCGCGTGTTCACGCTTTCTCAAACGGAATATGTAATCGATCGTGTGAAGTGGCTCTATGATCACCGTCATCTCATCGGTGGCTTGCGCTTCGTTCACGAGCCGAAAACACTTCGTTTCTTCACAGGTAAATTGGAGCCTGTTTCCGATTGGCCCGAAAAACTTATGGAAGCTTATATCGCAGATTTCGGAGCAGATCAATAATGAAAAAATCCCACAGACCAATCAAACGGTTTGTGGGATTTTTTATACCATAGGAAATTGCACAATATCGACCTGGCGTTTTTCATTGCTTAGATACAAGAAAAACTTGGATAGGAAAGCAACTTCGAGCGAGTGCACAGTTTGCAAAAGCAACCGGTTGGCCGCTTTTTATTGGACAATCAGAATCGAGTTTTTAAGCTAAACCTTCTCCTGCCATGGAAAGCAAGGTTTCTTCGTCAATGATTTTCACTCCGAGATTTTGTGCTTTCGTGAGTTTGGAGCCTGCTTTTTCGCCTGCCACAACATAAGTGGTTTTTGCGGAAACGGAAGAGGAAGCCTTTCCGCCGTGTTTTTCGATGATGGCGGTAGCGGCATCTCGGGAAAGTGTGGGAAGCGTACCTGTCAAAACGAAGGTCATTCCTTCAAAAATCATATCTGTCTTTTCGGTTTGATAGGTAGTCAGAACACCAAAAGCTTTGAGTTGTTCGATCAATGCAAGGCTTTGTGCATGGGAGAAATAATCCGTAACGTAATCGGCGGTAATTTCTCCGAAATCGGGAATGGTAACAAGATCTTCTTTGGAAGCTTTTGCAAGCGTATCTACATCGCCGAATGTGGATGCCAAGACTTTAGCTGCTTTTTCTCCCACATTTCGAATGCCGAGCGCATAAATCAAACGGTCAAGTCCGGCAGATTTTGATTTTTCAATGGAGGCAATCAGTTTTTTTGCGGATTTTGCTCCCATGCGGTCAAGATTCTGAATATCTTCTGCGCGCAGACGATAAAGATCCGCAATGGTTTGCACAAGTTCCGCATCCATCAAAGCGCGGACAACCGCAGGACCCATTCCGTCAATATCCATGGCATCGCGGGAAGCAAAATGCGTCAGACTTCTTTCCAGTTGAGCGGGACAGGAAGGATTCGTACAACGGGTGGCTGCTTCGTCATCCTTGGAAACGGGTTCTCCGCAGGAAGGACAGTGTGTGGGCATTTCATAAGGAAGAAACTCTTCTTTTCTGCCTTTCATTTCCACGGAAACGACTTCGGGAATGATATCGCCTGCTTTTTGTACGTAAACCGTATCACCAATGCGGATATCACGTTCGCGGATGAAATCAATGTTATGGAGGGTAGCCGCAGAAACGGTAGTGCCTGCAAGGCGAACGGGGGCAAGAATGGCTTTAGGAGTCAAAACTCCCGTTCTGCCAACTTGAATGACAATATCCGTGAGTGTGGTGGGTTTGCGTTCGGGGGGATATTTGTAAGCGATTGCCCATTTTGGCGTGCTGGTATTTTCTCCGATTTCCGAACGCTCCTGCAAATTGTTGCATTTGATGACGATACCGTCAATATCAAACGCAAGAGAATCTCGGAGTTTTCCGATTTCTTCAATTTTTTCGATGATCTGTTCGGCGGTTTTCAGATTTTCTCGGTAAGGAATTACGTGGAATCCTTGAGATTCCAGATAATCCAGACCTTCGGAATGCGAATCGAAAGATGCGCCGTCAATTTGTTGAATATTGAAAACCATGATATCCAATCCGCGACTTGCCGTGATTTTGGAATCCAATTGACGGAGTGAACCTGCAGCAGCGTTTCGGGGATTTGCAAAGAGAGGTTCTCCGTTTTCTTCTCTGCGCGCATTTAATGCTTCAAAACTTTTTCTTGGCATATAAACCTCGCCGCGAACTTCCAAGAGCGGAAGAGAATCGGGCAGGGAAAGCGGAATGGTTTTTACGGTTTTCAGGTTTTCCGTGACGTTTTCTCCTTCCGATCCGTCGCCTCGCGTGGATCCGACTGTGAATTTGCCGTCGTGATATTCGAGAGAAACGGAGAGACCGTCGATTTTCGGTTCAACGGAAAAGTAGGTTTCATGTCCGAGTGTCGCAACCATTCGATTTACAAAATCATGGATTTCCGCATAGGAAAAAACGTCGGACAGACTTCCCATGCGAACGGTATGTGTAACTTTTTCAAATTTTTCGAGTGCCTCGCCGCCTACGCGCTTGGTGGGAGAATCGTCCGTTGCAAATTCGGGATATTTTTCTTCCAGAGCAACGAGTTCATAAAAAAGTTTATCGTATTCATAATCCGAAATTTCGGGTGCATCATTGATATAATAGAGCTTCGCATGATAGTTGATGGTCTTTTTTAATTCTGCAATTCTTTTTTTTGCTGTTTGTTTTTCAGTCATGATTGGGTTGCCTCTTTCAAAATGGATTATTATATTAGATCTGTTCGATAACCGGAATTTAAAGGGGAATAGTAAGATAAACGGGAATTTAGCGTATTTGCCATACGGCAAGTGCTATTGTGCTTTCGCACAGTGATATTCTGAAAGATGATATTCGCCTGACGGCGAGTGGAATATTTGAAGGGAGAACATATTTGGGGATGAACTTGTAAAAATAGCAGGAAATCTTGCTTAATTCGACCGTTTTAGGGAGAATTAAGCATACCTGCGTCTTGATTTTTATAAGTTCATCGTAAGCACATAGCTACAAGTTTGCACAGGCGGTCAAGCTGCCCAAGCTTGTTTGCTTCTTTTTTGGAACTTTTTTCTTGCAAATCAAGAAAAAAGTGAATCTAAACAATCATTTATTTTTGCTTTTTAGTTATCGAACAAGCCTCTATATTCGAAAAAAACGAAATCGGATTTTTCGATTTCTTTGCGTAAATAAAAATTGGGTTTACTTCTGATATGGTTGGAAAAGGACGTATTTTTCGGGAATCAAGCGGAAAGTATATTTTCCGCTTCCGAGTATTTGGTTTTTGAATTTTTCAATACGGCGTTCGCCGTCAAAGAGGATGCATTCATTAAAAGAATCAAAATCAGGGAAGAAAATCTCCGCTTGGGTATTGGGAGGGATGACACAGGAAAGAACGAGCGAATCGCTGAATTTCTCCAAGGACATTTCAATTTCGCCGGAATAGGTTTTCAGCTTACATTGAACGGAATGCAGATCATGGGGAATCTTGGGTGCAATGCGGAATGTGCGGAACATCGGAGATGTGGGAGTAATACCGCAAAGCGTTTGGAAAAGCGCCGCTTCAATGCCGGAATGCATGGCGTGATTATGGGAGTGCATGGTACCTTTGCTTGCCCATTGCTCCCAAAGCGTGGTTGCGCCCATGGCAACCCAATAACCGAATCCGGGATAATGGTTGAAACGAACGGTTTCCAAAAAGAGGTTCAAAGCCTTTGCATCTGCCAGAACGGGGAGAACGGTGCGCAAACCGAATCCTCCCGTGTCGAAGAAACGGTCTTTTTTAATTTTGTTCAGGAGTGCATTTTTTGCCTTTTCCGCATTTTCTCCTGTCAGAATACCGTAGAAAAGAGGAAGAAGCATTTCGGGTTGGCGTCCTTCTCCGAGAGAGCCATCTTCATGCATATATTTTGCGACGTAATTCGTTCGGATGGTTTCTCCGATGGCAAGGAAGCGTTTTTTATCTTCGGGAAAACCGAAAAGCTCTGCAAATTCAGCCATGATTCCCGTATATGCGTAGAAAAGGGAAGTGTTAACAGCCGCTTTGCATCCAAAGTAGCTTTCCCACGTGTTATTATTGGGCAAACACCAATCACCGTAACCGTCTTTCCAAATACCGTTTTCGGAATCAGCAAACCATTTTTCTATTGTATTTTTGAAAAGAGGATACAGCTTCTTTGCCATTGCCGTTTCGCCGTAGAAAAGATACATACGGTAGGTCAGCATGAGTGCATCGCCGTGCCAGTCCATATTGCCCTCAATACAGTCGCCTCTGCCCGAAGTGATATCGGAAAGCCATTTTTTATAGTAGGCGTACATATTGAAATTATACATGGCGGCATCTTCGTACATTTGAGAGTCCATTTGACAGGGGGTGCGTTCATCTCGCATGGGGCAGTCTGTGGGAATGGAAACGAAATTGGAGCGAATACTATTGGTAGAAAGAGCGTGAATACGGTTGATAATGGGTTCAGAGCATTGGAAAAAGGACTTTTCTCCAACGTCGGCAGAAAGAAAGAGTGCTTTGATTTCAAAATGAGAAAGAGGCATGGTATGTTCCACGAAAACGTAGCGGAAGCCGTGATAGGTAAAGGTCGGCTGATAGGATTCAAGTCCGTTTCCCGCGCAGATGTAAATATCTTTTGCGCGCGCTCTGCGGTTGGTGAAAAGATCGGGCTTTCCGTCGGGCGTAATCAGCTCGGAATGTTGGAGAGAGATGACGCAGCCTTCGGGCGCGGTAACGGAAATACGGCAGAAGCCTTGCATATTTTGACCGAAATCGTACATGGTTCCGCCGTCTGTTTCCCATTCGGAAACGGGAGAAAACTCTTCGATGATTGCCAAAGAGGGCATTTCATTTGGCAGAAGCTTTCCCTTTGGCGCATTTTCGGGTTCAATGGCGGCGGGATATTTCGTTTGGAAAGACAGACGGGAATCGCATTCTTCTCCGAGATAAAGTCCGTTTGCGGTAATGGAAGAATTCTGCCAAAACCAGCTTTCATCCGTATCAATGCGTTCGGTCGAGCCGTCCGTTTTTTTCAGAATGAGAGCCGCGCGGAAGCCTTTCGGCGTAAAATAACGGTCGCCCCAACGGGAATAATCTTCATTATAACCGTTTCCGAGCTGAATAGTCAGAATATTTTCTCCGTCCTTCAAAGCGTTCGTAAGGTCGAGGGTTTCAAAATAAACCTGTCTGTCATACGTGGTATAGGGGGGCATAAGATGTCCATGATCACAGCAGACACCGTTTAATTTGCAAGAGAATAAACCCAGCGCAGAGATATGGAGTTTTGCGCACATGATATCATCGCGCAAGAAGATTTTCGTGAAAATCGGCGCGGAAGGACAGTCTTCTTTTTTGAGACCGCAACCAATCCAAGGCGATTTTTCAAGATCGTTGATGACTGTTTCAAAAATTTGCTTTTTTGAGGTAATCACACCGGCATCTGTGAATGTCTTGACTTGCCAGATATAAGTGGACGCATGCTTCAATCCGTTCTTTTCGGAAAGGCGGTATTCCGTTTCCGAACTCTCGATTGTTCCACTTTCAAAAACCGTATTTCCGTTTTCATCCCATACGGTAACACTGAAAGCATTTTGCTTTTCGTTGCGTTTTCCTTCTCCAATATAATTCCATTGCAAACGGATATCCGTGCCGAAAGCGGCGGGATATTCTTTTCCGTTGCAGAGCAATTGATGAAATTTCATAAAAGTCCGTCCCTTTCTTTCTCGTTATTCCTGTACTGCGTTGCGGATATTCCATTCGTGCGTTTCCAGCAAAGCTTCAGCGGTTGCCGCGTCGCAATTTTTGATCTCGCATACAATGCGTATCATGCGTTCTTTCAGTTTTTTGTTGCTCGGTCTCAGATTGATCATCATATTTTCGTAAACCTTGCCCGTTTTGATCATAACGGAGGTGGAGATCATATTCAGAATCAATTTTTGCGCCGTACCGCTTTTCATACGAGTGGAACCTGTGATGACTTCCGCACCCGTATCCGCAACGATGGAAAGCTGCGCCGTTTTTTCAATGGGCGTTCCTTCGTTACCGGAAAGACTGACACTGACTGCGCCCACGCGGTTGGCGTATTCCAGTGCGCCCACAACGTAAGCGGCACCGCCCGAAGCGGAAATGCCGATGACCACATCTTTTGCGCAAAGACCATGCTTTTTGAGATCGTTTTCTCCGCAGAGCGCGTGATCCTCTTCCGCTTCGGCTGCTTGCACCATACATTTTTCGCCGCCTGCGATAATACCGACCACTTGATCGCGTGAAACTCCGAATGTGGGTGGGCATTCTGCCGCATCCATTACACCGAGTCTGCCCGAAGTTCCCGCGCCTATATAAAAGAGTCTTCCGCCGTTTGCCAAACGTTGCGCTGTGATATCGCATACTTTGGCAATATCTGCCGTTGCGGCTTCTACTGCGCGGCAAGCGTTCATGTTTTCTTCATTCATCAATGCAAGCATGGAAAGCGTGTCCATTCTGTCAATATGACGGGATGCTTCATTTCTCATTTCCGTTTTTAACATGATATTCCTCCGTTTATTTCATAAGAGAGTTTTATTTCATCGTTGTTGGGCAAAAACAAAATAAACACGCGGTTTATTTCATGATATAATAAAGCAAATATTCTCCGTCGTTTGCCGAAGCATAGCGGGATTTTCTGAGATTTTCAAAGCAGATATCAAGATGTTTGCGTTCGCGGATTTCCGAAATCCGAAATTCCTTTACGCCATTGTAAAGCCTGTCGAGCAAAGCATTTCGTTCGGGATTTTCAAGAGGCATACGGGTAGCTTTCATAAATAGGACGGAAAGGTATTCTTTTTGCAGATACTTTCTGCTTTTTTCCGTTTTGACAGCGGCAAGCGCTTGGGCAAAAAGGGAATCCGCTTTTTCAACGAGTGAATCTGTGATGTAACCGGCATCGGTATTCTGATAAAGTGTCAAGGGATGTCCTTTGACGGCATCGCAAAGCAAATCAACGTATTCTCGGATGAAAGGATAACATTCTTCTCCATATACACCGCAGATAAATTCATTGATGATTTCGTTTTCGTCTTGATTGGGATTCCAAAGAAGTCTTGCGCCGAGATAGATTTCCAAGTCTGAAAGTCCTGCAGCTTCTCCGTAAGAGAAATTTCCTTGCTGCATAACACCAACGATATGATTTTTTTTGTAAGTGCGCAGATTTTCAGGCATTGTCCGGTAATTTGGGAAAGGAAGCAGATAATTGCGGAAATTGCAAGCGTAATCCCAGATATAGAGATGTTTACAGATTTTTCCCCAATCGAAAATGTTTTCAACGAATCCTGCGGCCTGCGAATCGGGTCGTTCCTGCGCCTGTTTTTCCATCGGGGTATCCCAACTGCATTCAATATTACAAAGACGGACGATGACGTTGTCCGCAACCGTCATGTCATGGGGCGCTCGCTTGGTGTATTGGTAAGCAAACGTATGCAAAAGAACGTCGGGATAGTCTTCGCGGATATCCTCTGCCAGACGGTTGACAAATGCAATGACAGAAGCGGCGTGGCTTCCGTGGCGTTCGTCAAGCGCTTTGCAATCAGGACAGGTACAGTAATTAGGCCAGTCGTTTTGCGCAACGGAGAAAACCTTGCAATCGGGATTGTTTTTGATCCACATTCTCAAAGTATTACGCGCTTCTTTGAATACGCCCTCATTGGTCAGACAAAGCTGTGTCTTTTCTCGCAAACGCACGCCGTTTACAAGGGAATAATATTCAGGATGTGTTTCATAATGAATTTCTGGCGGAACGAGGTCGAGGAAAGAATGGTGGAAATTATAAAATTTAAGCTTTCCGCCTTTTTCTTTCGGAATGTGCGCCATATTGGAATTGAGCCTGTTTTTGACACAGAAATCGGTGTCAAAAGCGCTGCGGAAATAGATTTCACGGTATTCGAAAGCAGGATTTTCCGAAATGTCAAGGTCTTCCACAATCAGGGTTTCCACGGTATTAAAAGTTTCCGTGTCTTTGGTAAAACATTTGAAGCCGATATATTTTTCAAGAAAATAATAAACGCCGTAGACCGTTCCTCGCGGCGTTTTTCCCGTGATAATGATGTCTTCTCCACTTGTACGGAGGAGAAACCCGTCATCGGAAAGATGGCTGATGTCCGTTTTTTTGCCTCTGACATTTGCTCCGACATGGATTTCGGGTGTTTTTCTTGGGCAGCGTTCAACATCGGAAAAGAAAGGAACGATAGCGTTGGTGGCTTTATAAAGATATTGATATAAGACGGAAGCGGCATAAAGCTCTGCTTCATGCGGCATTTTTTCCGTTACGATATGATAAAAACTCTTGCCGTGATCGGCGATGATTCGTTTCATTTACTTTTTTCCTTTCCGTTTTTCTTCAAAAATTGCAAATGCGTGCTTGACAGCGCCATCTATCGGTTCTCCTTGCATGACGGTCAGATAAGAACGGTTGTCCGTAAGATATTTTTCAAGCATAGGAAACAGGATATCCCGTCGTTTTGTGAGTCCTCCTGCAAAGACAACGGGAATTTGCATTTGGTCTGCATCGGTAAATTCACGCATGGCAGTTTCAATTTTTTGTGCGGCAAAAGCCATGTTTTTTTCCAATATGCATAGCGCGACGGCGTCTCCCAAGTCGGATGCTTCAAATGCCAAAGAAGCAAATTCAGCGATATAACGCTTGCCTCTCCGATAAAATTCGGCAAGATGATCTTCCGCACTTTCACCCAAACGTTTTTCCAAAAGAGAAGAGAGCAAAGTTTTTTCTCCGCTTCCGTCCGTTTCACAAAGCGCGGCGGTGATTACGTCTTTTCCGATGGTATAACCGCAGCCGCCTTCATCAAAAAACTGTCCCCAGCCTGCGATTCTTCGGCGTATTTTACCATTGATTGCATAAACGATAAAGCCTGTCCCCATGATGACGAGTACAGCGGGATTCTGATTTGTAAGCGAAATCAGATTTTCAAGATCACTCCCGTTTTCAAAAGCATAAAAACCGAATTTACTGAAAAAATGTTTCAATACGTTTGCATTTTCGCCTGTCATTCCGCCTCCCGAAATTCCTGCGAATAACGAGATTTTTCCGTAAGGAACGGAATCACAAACCTTAAAAATACCTTCTTTCAGTATACGCAGTGTGTTTTCCATGCCGATATCGTTGGGATTTGAGCTTCCTTTACATATTTCTTTACATATATTTCCGTTTTCATCCGTAAGCCTGAAAATGGTTTTTGTTCCACCGCCGTCAATTCCGAGAAAATAATAGCGGAAATCCGTTTTTGAAAGAGTGGTGTTTTGCAATTTGATTCCTCACTTTCGCAAAGAGCAAACTCTGTGGAATTATATTCTTATTATAGCGTATAACTGCAGAATTGTAAATATATAAATTTATATATTCAAAGGATTTTTATTTCGCAGATGCATTCATTTTTTCGGCACTGAAAGTCATGTGATTCTCAGATGAAAATATCTGTTATCTCTTGACGGTACGTATTTTTTTAGGTATAATATAAGGTAGTAAAGATCGATTTTACCATTCATTTCTAAAAATGATTAAAAATTAAAGAAAGGATCTTACAAATGAAGAAAGAATATATTCCCTTTGATTACGTCAAAGCAGAAATGATTGCCAAGCGTACAAAAGAATTTTATGAGAGCAATACTCCCGGAACGCAGATTCATATCAAATCATGCGGTTCTTTGAAGCTTCCGAGAATTCCGGCGTTGAATTCCTTTGATTTTCCGAATGATATGGAATGCTATTTGGATATGCGTGCGGAAAAAGACTATTTGTTTGCAAGATTTCACGAAACCATTCAGGACGATTTTATTCCTTCCACATCTCCGTGGTACGGAATTGCAGAACATACCGCCTTTCTCGGCGGACAGGTAGACTTTACAAAAACCACGACGTTCCAACATAAAATTTGTGAAGAGCTCGAAGATTTCCGCCATTTGAAATTGGATCGTGACAATCTTTGGATTCATCTTGTTGTAGACGGTATGCATTACATGAGAGAAAAATGGGGCGAATATATTCCCGTCCGTATGCGCGGCGCAGACGGTCCTTCCGATATTGCAAACGCAATCCGAGAATCGGATCTCTTCTATGATATTTACGACGATGAAGAAACTTTGGCGGAACTCATGGATTTCTGTGTGGATGCCGTTCATTTCACAATGGATCTGCAAAGAGATGCCGCAACGAAAATTGCGGGCGGCTGTATCAACGGCTTCGGTCTTTGGATGCCCGATAAATGTATGGGACAGCTTTCCGAAGATGTTTCTACCATGCTTTCTCCTGCGATCTACGAAGAACATTTCCTGCCATCTTTGAAAAAATGTGTGGACTTGTCCGACTGCTCCATGCTTCACGTTCACTCTCTCGGACACAGAATGATTCCTATGTTTGCTTCTTTGGATAAGATCAAACTCATGGAAATTTCCAGTGATCCCAATGCGCCTCGCGCAGTGGATATTTTCCGTCAGTATCAGGACGTTTTGAAAGATAAGACCGTCATTCTTGCGCCTACGTATAAGGAATTGACGGAAATGGATGATATTCTTTCGAGTTCCAAGGTTATCATCTGGTATTATGCGGAAGATGAAGCAGATGCAAAACGCGTTATGGATCTTGTTGAAAAATACAGATAAAATTAAAAAAGAAACGATTCGTTTGCGTGAAAGATCAGACTAGTATCTGTTGGATTTATTCGAAAAGAATTTTGGTCGGAAGCCCAACGGTTTTGTTCCGATATTTTACAAACGGAAGACAATACGCTATGTTTGAGTGTAAAGGCGCCGGTATTATCCGATACCGTGGATATTGTACAGACGTTATATTGGATTATGATATCGGCGGTCATATCGTTTCCGTATAAATGCCTGCGAAACAACAAGTAAGGGGACTGTCTCAAATGCGAAATCAAAGCATTTGAGGCAGTCCCCTTGTTTATCGGGATATTTTAATCGGAAATGAGGTCAGCAAATAAGCTTGCCTTTTGCAAAAACATGCTTGATTTGCATATCGTCATCAAACACCGCGATATCGGCATCCATACGTGGTGCAAGCGAACCTTTATGTGGAAGTCCGAGAATGGCGGCAGGCGTTTGTGTCAGCATTTTCACGGCATCCAAAAGGGCAATTCCTGCTTCTTTTACGGCAACGCGGAGCAATCTGTCCGCAGTGGCAATGCTTCCCGCAAACGCGCTTCTGTCCATCAGCTTGCAAACGCCGTCTTCAATGATGAATTCCGTGCTTTGCATAAAGCCGTGCGTTTGCGTTGTTCCTGCCAGTGCAAGGCTGTCCGTGATGAGCGCGATCTTATCTGCGCCCTTGATTTTGTAAATCAACTGAATCAGCGGAGGGGGCAGGTGCTTACCGTCGCAAATGATTTCCACGTAAATATCGTCGCAAAGATACGCGGTTTCAATCACGCCGAGTCTGCGGAACCCATGATCCCTTGTGATCGTTGACGTGCAGGAATACAAGTGCGTGATCAAATTACAGCCGTTTTCCTTTGCGCGGAGCATATCGTCATAAATTGCGTCTGTATGTCCTGCGCTGGCAACGATTCCGTGTTTCTTCAATGTTTTTGCGAATTTTTCGTCGGCATCGTTTTCGGGAGCGTAGCTCCAACGAATGATCATATCGCCGTATTCTTCAATCAAGGGAAGATAATCTTTTTCCTGCGGAGGCGTAATGAAATCGGGACATTGCGCACCCGCTTGCTTGGGGGAGAGATACGGTCCTTCCATGTGCGCGCCGAGAATGGTGCCTTTGACACGGCTGTCTTCCATAGCGTCAGCAATGTTATGGACGGAACGCGCCATGCTTTCAAATTCAGCCGCGGAAATCGTGGGGCAAATAGAAGTGGTTCCGTGTTCCAGATGAAAGTTACAACCGTTTACAATGTCCTCAACGCTTCCTTCAAAAGGATTTCCGCCGCCGCCGTGCGTGTGCATATCAATGAAACCGGGACTGACGTAAAGACCGGTCAAATCGTATTCTTCCGAAACGGGATAATCCGCGGAGGTTACGTCCATGATTTTGCTGTTTTTGAAATAAACGTAACCGTCCAGAATGCGGTCTTCCAAAATGATTTTATCGGATTTGATTCTTTTCATGCAACACCTCAAAGCAGGGAACTGCTGTCGCTGTCCAAATAAAGAATCGCGTTTTTATGACGGCGGAGAATTGTGGCGGGACAAGCTTCTCCAATTTCTCCGCAGACGGTATCTTTGACTGCATTGGCTTTTGTTTTTGCAGGAACGATGCAGAAAAGATATTTTCCTGCAAACAGTGTGGGAACGGTCAGTGTGATGGCGTATTTCGGAACGTCGTCGATGGTAGCGAAACAGCCGTCGTTTACCTGCTGATTGCGGCAGATTTCATCGAGCGGAACGGGTTTTACTGCTTTTGGGTCTGCAAAATCCGCAACGGGCGGATCGTTGAACGCAATATGCCCGTTCTCGCCGATGCCCATAACGACGATATCCGTCGGATATTCAGCAAGCAATGCGGAATAACGCGCGCATTCTTCTTCGGCATCTTTTGCTGCAATATCAATATAATTCACACTCTTGAACGGAGCAAGACCGAAAATATGCGCTTTGAGGAAGTTACCGAATCCTTGGGGCGCATCTGCGGAAAGCCCGATGTATTCATCCATGTGGAATGCGTTTACACGGTTCCACGGAATTTCTTTATCCAGAGCCAAAGAAGCGAGAACTTCATTTTGAGAAGGCGCAGCCGCAAAAATCATATTGATCGTTTCCTTTGTTTCCAAAAGGGAAAGGATGCAAGCTTTGATATCTTTGGCGGCAGCTTCACCCATTTGCGCTCTTGTGTCATAAATGTTGATTGTCAAAAGGTCCTTTTTTATGTTTTTCATATCAGATCAACTCCTTCAATTTGATTACGGCATCCGTAAAAGCGGTTTTTGCATCCGGATATTGGTAGGGGTTTTCAAAGGAGCGTCCTACCAAAGCGTTCAAACCGGAGAAAAGCTGTAAATGCGGTTCCAGAGAAACGAAGAAATCCTTTTTTGCATATTGTTTGTGTGCGGCAAGAATCTGTTCGATTTTCGCTTCGCCTTTGCCCGGAGGAACGATGGCGCCTTCGGAAAGCGCATCCTTGATGTGAAAATATGCGATATCTTTTTTCAGAAGTTCATAAGCGGAGGGGAAGGGGTTTACGTTTTCCAGCACGAAATTTCCCATGTCGAATACGCATTTCATTTCTCCGCCGAAATAGTCGAGAATTTCGCGGCAGCGTTCGGGAATGTCGCCGTAAATTTTCGCTTCGTTTTCGTGGCAAAGCGTAACGCCGTATTCGCGAGCGGTAAGCACGAGTTTTTCAAGTGCCGCAAATGTTTCTCCGCGCATGTTTGCGATGTCTTTTCCTTTGGGTGCATAAAAACTGAACATACGGATATAGGGTGTGCCTACGATATTTGCCGTATTGAAAACACGTTTTGCGGTTTCCAGATGTTCATCCATGTTTCCGTCCAGTGTGATTTTACCGAGAGGAGATCCGATTGCGGAAACGCCGATGCCGTAAAAATCCAATTTGGCTTTGATTTCTTTGGCTTCAGCTTCGGTCAGCACGGAAACGTTCTTTTTGTCTGCATGACGCAATTCAAGATATCCGATATTGAAATCGCGCATGGCGCGGACTTGTTCTTCAAAAGCGTCCGCATATTCATCGGCGAATGCCGAAAGTTTAATGTTTGTCATGGTTGATGTATCAAAGGGTAAAAGTACCGATTGCTTCTTCCTTTCCGCTTGCCAAAGAGCGTTCGATGGCATTCATAATAAACACGGGAGAGATGAATTCTTCATAAGAGATTCCTTGAGGCGCGCCGTTTAAGAGTTCATGGAATTCTTTGAATTCACGGTAGAACCAATCGCCGGAGGAAGGAATTTCAAAGCCTGTCGTTGCCTTTTCTGCCATGCGAGCTGCATAATAGAGATAATTTCCGTCCGTGAAAACACCAACGCAGTCGAAGTTTTCATAATGGAAGAGGACGTGGATCTGTTTTCCGTTTTGCTTTGCCGTAACGGAAATGGGAAATCTGCCGAAGATTTCGCAAATCATTTCTACGAGGTGTTGGGAATAGAAATAGAAACCGCCGTATGCGTTTTCGCTGGAATAAGGCGCGCGTACAATACCGCCGATGGTTTTGCCGTGCACTTCGTTTACTGCTTCTTCTTTCAGCTGCATAACGAAAGTATCCTGTTTCAGAGAAGAACCGCCGCAGATCTTCACGTTGTTGGCGCGGAGCTTTTGCATGAATTCAACAGCTTCTTCTTCTTTTACGGTAATGGGTTTATCGATGAACATCGGAATACCGCTTTCGATGTAAGGTTTTGCATATTTATAGTGATTGTCGCCGTGACGCGCGGTGATAATAAGACCGTCGATTTTTCCAACGGCATCGGCATAATCGTTCATAACGGGAACGCCGAACATATCACGCAGTTTTTCCGCCGCAGGAATATCGTCGCTGTAAACGCCAATCACTTCAATGTCATTGAATTCTTCTCTTGTTTTGATGAATTTCAAAAAATTATTGGCATGGGAATTTTCACATCCGAGAATGGCAATTTTTTTCATATAGCGCTCTCCTTTTAATATTTCAACGGAAGCGGATTTTCCGCATGAACGGTTTCGATGACGGAAATGACGGCAGCCGCCATTTCGGGTGTTACGGTCATGGGTTTTCCTTCGGTAATCTTATAATAGAGCTGTTCATAAAGCTTTGCGGTACCAACGTCAAAAGCAGTACCGTTGAACGCTTCTTTTTCTTGATGCTTGACGAGATTTTCGGAGCAGTATACAGGATTTCCCGCTTCGTTTTGGAGGAAGGTTTCGATAACGGGACGTTCGGGATTTTCGCCGTCTACAATATAAGTCATTTCGTAAGAAGCGGGCGTTGCTTTGAAAGTACCCTTCGTGCCGAGAATTTTTACGTTATAATCACTGTAAGCATCGATATTGGTAACCTCAATATCAACCAAGGGCTTTTCGGGAGCTGCAATCAGAATCTTTGCGTAGTCATCGCTGTCGCCGCTTGTGAGGGCTGTATCGAGTTTGCTGTAAATAACCTTTCGTTTTTATCAAAATC
>SVRL01000002.1 GCA_015064845.1 Oscillospiraceae bacterium
ATATTTTTCGGCTGCGCCGTAATCAGCATTTTTAGAGCTGATATGTTTGAACGTAGCCATTCAGTTCACCTACCTTTTGCAAGACTTCATATTTCAGCGCGGCGAGATCTGAAGCAGCGGCTTGTATCTCGGCGGCAAGTTGTGGATATGGGCTTCGCCATTCGTTCAGCGTCCGCGCTATCTGATTGATGTTGTTGCCGATCTTGTTGTATTCAGCAACGAGCTTACCGAGCGTGGCAAGCACTTCATCATTTACGGGGTTGACACGGATAATCGGTTTGACAACCGCGCCGTCAATGGCTTGCCGTATAAATTCGGATTGGCTCATTTCGTAGTTTTTCATTCGCTCCATAAAGAAGCTGTGTTCTTCCTCGGTCAAGCGGGTCTTGACTACGAAAGTACGCTTGGGTGTGTTGTACGTTTTTGGCATAGGCATAACTCCTTTCACTTACCATATTTTTTGAGGCTGTTTTTTAAGGTGCTTTGAAAAATTCTTTCACTTTACAACGGACATTTTTTCGGCGTTTGTCCGAGGCATTTGAAAAGTTCCTCTCCTTAACATCTTTTTTCAGCCGTTTTTGCACCCCATTTTTTGCGGGTTTTGCAAAACAACAATTTTCCGTGGACGGATTTTTGCGAGATAGCGTAAAAGTTTGGTTATTCGCTTTCCATCTAACCCACCGTGGAAAGCGGTTTTGCAAGGTAGGTCGCAAAAATTTTTTCAAATTTTCTTTTGCTCCCTACAACACCGAACAAGGCAGAATTGCCAAACGGAGCGAGAGGAAAATTTGCGGCGTTAGCCGATAAGCAGGGTTTGGGGAAGGCACTCCCCAACAAGATTACCACAAGGGCGAAAATGAGCAGTAGGCGAAATTTGGCACCGTGGTAGAATCTTGCTCTAACAACTTCCGCTATCCTCTGAACAGGGATTTTAGCAATACCCCTCTACTTGACAACGGACAAAATCTGCGAAAAACTTGATACCCCTTCACACTACAACGGACATTTTTTCGGCAAAATACAGGGTTCGTAAATGTTAAATTTCGATGAACTGCATTTACTCGGTATCAAGTGCTTTCACTTATTCGGAATTTCAAAGGGCAAAAATCAACGCTAACGTAAAAATTTATTTGAAAAAATTTTGTTTCTCTACTTGTTAGGACATTTGCAAGAAAAATATCAACGGTCTGAAAAACACTTTTCACAGATTCGGAATTTCAGAGGGGTAAAATTCAACCGTTTTCAAAAATTTTTCTCCGTTCACTTATTACAGGTCTTGACAAGGTGCGTTTTGGCTGATTTTTGAAAAATTATTTTCTTTTGTTTTCTTCCACGGCGTTAAAATCAAAAATGCCAAACCTCCGATGGAAAAATATTGGGACAAAAGAAAAACGGACAGGCTTTTCAGCTTGTCCGAGTAAAATGTATTCATAATCAGAAAAAATCTATCTTTATGGGTACAACAAAAAACACGATATCTTTTACGATTTACAAAGCAAAAAATATCGTGTCATTATTATTGATTATACGTCAATTTTGTTGATTATTTTGATTTCTGTTTGAGTAGAGTCAACCATCTGTTCACTTGTCTTTCCAAAGCAAACAGACAATATGTAATTAGACGCTTCTTGAGTCAGCATTGTATAGTTTCCAATATCGATTTCATTAAAAGACATTGTTAAACCTCGTCCATCAAACTTTGAAATTGACTCTTTCATCGTCCACATTTTGATAAACTCCGTATCCTGATTCTCGCTCTGTGTCAGCGTTTCAAGCTCAGCCACCGTACAAACTCTCCGAGCTACATTGGGATTGTACGGTACGATGCCTTCAACATCTATACCGACATTGTTATCAGATACGGCGCAGGCAACCGCCTCCTTACAATGGCTCAAACTGAAATGGATAGGCAGGTTCGAAAACGAGGGCTTCCCGAACTCGTTATACACAAATTCGGGAATCTCCGTAATGCCGTATTCCTCACGCAGGGCGCGTTGCAATAACACAAAAGCCAAGACCGAACGCTTGCGGTCATCAAGTTTTTTGTATTGCAACGCCTTTTCTCCGCGCCATGCGGGGAGCGATGACAGATGCTTCTCATACGCTTCGTCTGTGTATTGATCCAAGCGGTCAAATATGTAAACCATGCGGATTATTCTTCCGTCGCTGCCTCGATAAATTTCACGATATCGTCTACGGTTTTCATGAGCTTGATCTTTCTGTCGGGGACTTCAATATCGAACTCATCCTCAAATTTACCGACAAGGCTGACCACATCGTAAGAGGTGAAGCCGAGGTCGTTGACAAGATGGCTGTCGGTGTGGATGGTGTCTGCGGGAATATCCTGATATTCGCTGATGATGGAAATTACTTTATCTAACATGGTTTTGTCCTCACTTTGTATATGTTCTCTTGATTTTTTTGGTAGTCGTTTTCACAAATTCGGTATCACGGATGATGACCTTTGCAATCGCCTTATAGGGCGGGAGCGTATCGTTGAGCTGTCCGATCTGCTCGTCGAAATAGGCTTGAATATCGCTCTGTGTTGCGCGGAATTCCTCATCGGGATATATCTCAGCAACGAGCTTGTTATCATCCTCGGAGACAAGGCATTCGACAACGCCGGGGAGGCGTCCGATCAGCGTTTCAAGCTCTTCGGGAGAAACGTTCTTGCCGTTGGACAAGATAATCAGATTCTTGATGCGTCCTGTGATGTAGATGAAGCCATCCTTGTCAATCTTGCCGAGATCGCCTGTATGGAACCAACCGTCAATAATTGCCTTTTCGGTTTCTTCGGGCATATTGTAATAGCCAAGCATGACAATGTCGCCCTGCACGCAGATCTCGCCCTCTCCGTTCTCGTCGGGGTTATCGATCTTGACCTTAACCTCGGGGAGTGCCTGACCGATACTGCCCGCGCGGTAGTGATAACGGCGGTTAACGCTGACTACGGGCGAGCATTCGGAAATGCCGTAGCCGTTCATGATCTTGATGCCGTAGGAATCAAAGCGGTCAATAATCTGCTGATCGATGGGCGCGCCGCCCGAAATGATGAAGTCAAGCTCACCGCCAAGACCATTGCGGATGGCAGAAAAGCACTTGTTCCGCAGACCGATACCGAGGGCATCGAAGGGCTTGCAAACCTTATCAAGCACGCCGAGGAGCTTCTTTTTGCCGCTCTTTTCGATCTTTTGAAGGATGCCCTTGTCCACCTTTTCGACAATCATGGGAACGACGGCAAGGTAGGTCGGCTTGAAATCATTGATCAGCTCCATCACGTTTTTGAGGGAGGAGGCGATGAATGTATCTATACCATTACAAATCACGCACATCACTGTTACGGTAAAAGCATATGTATGATGAAACGGTAATAATGCCAGCGTTTTTCCACGAAATTCAACAACTTGGCTTGAAGCTACCGTGTCTTTGCACAGATTATATTGTGATAAAATAACACCTTTGCTCTTGCCGGTTGTACCGGAGGTGTAGATGATTGCGGCGGGAGCATCCTTGTCGGTAGCAACCATTTTCGCTTCGTCAACGCTTTCTATGTAACCCTTCAAGGATTTCATATTGATGCAAGTCAGCGCAGGCATCAAGTCACCGAGATCATCGGCAATATCGTCGTAGTCCTTAGAATAGACAAACACGGTTGCTTCACAGTCCTTTAGCAGTTCCGCGATATCGGCGGATGCAAGTTCCTTGTCGATGGGGACGATGATGTTGTTGCTACATACTACGGCAAAATACGTGAGTATCCACTCATAGCTGTTTTCACCAATCACGGCAATACGGGTGCGCTCACCGTAGGTCTTATGGAAATATGTAGCCAGATTCATCACATCGTCATAGAGACGATTGTACGAGACAGATTCTTCGCCTTTTTTCTTTTTGGTGCGGAAGATAATTTTCTCGCCGTATTTGTTTTTTGTAAGTTCAAGTAGTTCGGAGATTGTGGTAAACTGCGGAACTATATTATGGGGATATGGTTTGTTTTTCATTTAATATCTCTCTCCTTTAGGTAATCAATCAAATATTTATTCTTACTAATAAAATCTAAATGTTTATTGTCAACTGCTACTTGAGCATAAATAGGCATACATTTTTTTACAATTTTCTTGTGGTTGCAACAATATTTTTCATCATATTTTTTCAACACGGAGGATTCTTTTAAAAAGATTTCGAAAACATGTTTGTAACGATCAGCCTCCAACTCAGAATGTAACGAATGTTTTTCGGAATAGATTAATGCAGCTTTCGTATATTCCAAAACACTATTTGCTAAATGAATTTCTCTATCATATTGAGGTGTTATGTATACGCAAAATTGCAATAATTCTGCCCATATCAAAATAATAAGAGTATATGGAATGAGTTTTTTTATTAATTCAGGTTCATTCTGCAATTGTAATCTAATGATTAAACCAAAAACAATATCTAAAACTCTATTTATTGAAAATATTACAAAATAATATTTCTTTTTGATTTGTCGTGTCGTGTAAGCACTATATATTTTGCAAAGTATACTAATAAGCATACGAATTGCAGCATAAAAAATAAGATATTTTATCAAGTCTTGCAATATACTGTTTGATTGGAATAAAACATATATTCCCACCATGCCAACAATAAGACTGATCGTATGTGAGATAATATTAATCCATTTGGGTATATCTTTAGCTCCACCAACCCCAGAAGGACTTCGATAAAAATAATTAATTTTATAATCTCGTTTAAAACTTTCCCATGATTCTCCATCATCAAAATGAACTTTTTCTCGAATATAATCAGTTAATTGACCAATACGAAGTGAATTCTTTACAGTATAGCGAAAATTAACTCTTGCAAAAAAGCATGGAAGCAAAAAGAAGCAAGCGAAAAAGTATTCTACAAATACACTATACAAATTTTTGATAGAAATTTCAGTTGAGAGATTTTCCAAGTCGGTACTTTCTACCGTAGAACTTATTGCTTTGAATAGATCACTAAATTCAAAGATAAGAGCAAATAATGCCAAGCCTGCTGTAAATATAGTAAATGCAAAAGTTAGTAATCCCGTATTTAACTGATTTGAATATTCATAGCGAAACAATTTTTCAGCACGCAACGCCTCATATTCTGTTGTACTTCCGACCCGTTCAAGATCATTAGAAGAAGTATGATTATTGATAATGGTATATTTTTTAGTGCAAAATTTCATAGTATTTCTCTCCGATGATTATTCATTTTTTCTATATTAAGCATTCTTTAAACTTCTCCAAAAACTCCGCGTTCTTCCCATCTTCATACCAACTGAAATGATTGCCATCAAAATAGCAATGAACAAACTTTTCAGAAGTATGGTTCTGCCAAAAAATAGAATTCATCTCGAAATCAGGTAACATAGTATCTTTATCTCCTGTAAACAGATACAATGGTGCATTAACAATATGATTTTCAAGTTTTTCGCTACCACCGTAATTCAAAGAACGTATTAAATTGACATATTTCAAGATTGTACGCAAATCAGCAGTATAGAAATCTGGAATCGCACGAGTTAAATCGATGGGTTTCATCATCAATAAAAGTTTATTTCTGATTTCATCAAGATCAACTTTAAATTCATCGATATGATAATAGATAGTCTCCCAAATTCCACCTCTTAAATCGTCAAGTAAAGAACGATTATGCTCTGTAGTTCCAAATAAAGCATTGGAAAGAAGAATATCATCCTTAGATGGCTCGAATGACATTTGACTTGTCATTTCATTTGCCGCAGAAGCAATCAAATACATAGCCTCAACTTTTTCTCCTGCCTGTTCAAGCAAATATGCCATTTCAAGCACGATCTGACCGCCGATGCAATAACCGCACAAATGATATGGACCGTGAGGCTGTACCGCGCGGATGCGCTCTACGTACTGTGCTGCAAGCTCGGGAATGTTAATCACGTGAGGATAGTAGAATTCTTCATTCATCGGATAATCCACGCCGTACCAATTATAGTTGGTTTCGAGTTGCGTGGAGAGCTGAACAAAGTTGCCGACCACGCCATTACCGCCGTGAATAAGGAACAGATTGGTGTCGCCGCCGTCCTTAATCAAGACAATATCGTGATTCTTGGTGTGCGAAGTAAACTGCGACAGATGCTCCGCCATCTTCTCCACGGTATTGAACTTATACACATCGTTGACCGAAAGCTCGCAAGCGTATTTCTTGGAAAGTGCCGAGGTCAGATTGATCGCTGTCAGCGAGTCCATGCCGAGATCGAAGAAATCCTCGTCTATGCCGAACGCCGTACCCTTGATGAAGTCGCAAAGTACTTCGTAAACCTCTTGCTGCATGGGTGTTTCGGGGAGGGTGATCTCGTTGTGGTTCTCGCGGCTTTCAAAATCCACGTCGGGCAGATTCTTGCGGTCAATCTTGCCGTTGGGAGTAAAAGCAATCTTTTCAAGGCGCATGAAGTAATGGGGACACATATATTTGGGAAGCTGCGCGAGGATATGCTCACGGAGCTTCTTCTCGTCAATATCGCTCTCGGCAACATAATAGCCGACGAGATATTGATGCTCACCGTGTGTCTTTACGGTGGTTGCGGACAGCACGATACCGTCAAAGCTGTTCATCACGCTCTCAATCTCGCCAAGCTCTACACGCAAGCCTCTGATCTTGACCTGCGAGTCAATACGACCGTAGCAAAGTAGCTTACCGTCTGTGCGGTAAGAGGCAAGGTCGCCTGTCTTGTAAAGCTTGCCGGGAACGTAAGGATTGTCAATGAACTTTTCGGCGGTCAGTTCTTCGCGGTTCAGATATCCACGGCAAACGCCGTCACCTGCGATGCAAAGCTCGCCTGCGATTCCCACGGGGCAAAGTGCGCCCTTTTTGTTGCAGATCAGTATTTGCGTGTTGGCAATGGGATTGCCGATGGTGATAATGGGAGAGGTCACCTCGTCTACGCTCGACCATACGGTAGTTTCGGTGGGGCCGTAAATGTTCCATATCCGCGCATCGGTATAGTGGCGGAGTTCTTCATAAAGGCTTTCCGGGAAGACCTCCCCGCCGAGAATGATGACCTTAAGGTGAGAGAGCCACGCAAGGTCGCTCTTGTCCTGCATATACATCTTCATCTTGGTTGGCGTGGTCTGAATGATCTCGATCTCGTTCTCGGTGATGAGTTTTGCAAGCTTGCTCTGCATCTTGCTTTCGTCATCGTTGGCATAATAGATCGTAAGACCGTTAAGGAGAGACAAGAGAGATTCGGTAACGTAGATATCAAAACCGATGGTTGTGATAGACAGAATCTTTTTTGTGTTCTCGTCGATCAGCTTGCCTGCTACGTTAAATTCGTTTTTGGTAGAATAGTTGACCACGTTTCGATGTGTCAACATCGTGCCTTTCGGCTTGCCCGTAGAGCCAGATGTGTAGATCACATAGCAAAGATCATTCGACACGTTGATGTTATCAAGATTTTCGGGAGTGTCGTCATACAGAGCTTCGTCCGTAAGGTCAATGACAAAGTCCACGTTGGTGGGAGCGTCGGCATCAAGGATCAATGCCGCCTTACAAGAGGCATCGTCAAGCATATATGTAATTCTCTCTGCGGGGAAGGTGGGATCGATGGGCAGATACGCGCCACCTGCTTTCAGAACACCGAGCTGTGCCGCAAGCACCAAATGGCTGCGGTGGGCGATAATGGGAACGATATCATTTCTGCCGATACCGCCACGGCGCAGAGCGTGAGCGATGCAGTTTGACATACGATTGATCTCGGCATAGGTATAGGACGCCCCCTCAAATACGGCGGCGATCTCGTCGGGAATGTTGGCGGCAACCTCTTCAAAGAGCTGATGAACGCACTTGTCGGAAGGATAATCAACGGCGGTGTCATTGAAGGTGTGAATGATGAGTTTCTTTTCGCTTTCGGGAAGAATGTCCACGTCTGCAACCGTCATATCACTCTTTGAGGTGATCTGCTCTACGATGCAGAGAATGCGGTCTTTGAGTAGAGCAACCTCGGCTTCATCCGGGAACTGCTCGGTCTGATAATCCAAGTTGAGCTTATACACACCAAGGTGGTCGCGGTCATCAATATGAAACGCCAAAGCAACCTCGCTGTTACCGTTGGTGTACCACTTGGAGCGCACGTTGCTCTCGGCATCGATCTGCGCGTTCTGATAGCTCATCATCACGTCAAAGAGCTTTTCTACATCACCGTGATGCTGATGGATGTCCGAAAGAATATGAGAATAAGGATATTTTTGATGGCGGAATATCTGCAGGTGGAGATCGTTGATCTCGGCGCAAAGCTCGCCAAGGGTCTTGTCCTCGCTCGGCTTTGCGGTCAGCGGAATGGTGGAAATGAACATGCCAAGAGTACGCTTATCCTTCGCGCCGTCGCGGTTGAGAACGGCAAGACCGAGACTCGGTGTTTTGCCGCCACCGTTGATTCGGTCAAGATAGATGAGCATTGCCGCCTCAAATACCGTTGCGGGGGAATATTCGTATTTTGCGCAGAACGCCTTGATCTGTGCGGAAAGCGCAGAAGAAACCTCTGCATACAAACGGTTTGCAGAGGGGGACGTGCTTGTCATGGCATTCGGTTTGAAGCGCACGTATTCGGGATGCTCGGCATACATCTCCGACCAAAACGCCTTGTCTTTTTGATATTTCTTGGAAGCAAAGTATTCCTGCTCCTTTGCCACAAAATCGGTATAGGGAGCGATATTCAGCACGGGTTCTTCTCCATTGATCAGAGTTTCGCAAGCGTGCATGATTGCATCGTCAATAATGGTCATAGACCACGCATCCGAAACGATGTGGTGCATTACGGCAACGATGAGCCAGGAATCAGACTTTTGGAGAATCTCAAAACGGTAGAGTTTGCCATCATAGGTGATGGGTGTTCTCATCAGAGCAGAAACGTGTTCGTCGATCTGCTCGTTGGTCATATTCTGCGCATCAATAACGGGAATCGACTCGTATGCGTGTTCGGAAACGTATTGATAGACTTCACCGTCATTTTCCGCAATGCGCAGGCGAAGACCCTCGGCGGCATCGATCAGCAGATTGATTGCTTTCTCGATGATCTCCGAGGTCAGTCCTTCCATAGAAAACTCAAGCGTACCGCCAATGTTGCCGAGGGCGGTGTCTGAGTAGAATTTTGTTTCGTTGTAGATGTTTTGTTGGGGTGTGGTGAGGCTATAACTATTGTTCATCTTCTTTTCCTCTATATCAAACATATTTGTTTCAAGATTGTTGTAGCAATGGGTGTTAACAAAGGTACACCTTTGTTTCCGTTAGCTCATTGACAGATAAAAAGGAATATGATATAATATATTATGTATTTTTATGCACATTTTTAGCTTTTATGGTCGTTTGGGTTTCTTTGCACAATATGTCAACGAAGGTGTACTTTTGTTAACATTTGTCGGGAATTATATATGTGCTACTGTTTTATTATATATTTTTAGCAGAAGTATTTTCCTTCATATCTCGCATAACCCACTTCTTGAATCCCGTATGCGAAATACCGAGCAGTCTCCCCGCTTCTCTTGCGGAAATGATTCCGTCCATCCATTCGTTTTTCACTTTTTCATAATTATCGGGACGTTCCATTGCAGCTCTACCAAGGTGAACCCCGTTCGCTCTTGCCGCTTCGATTCCTTCGCGCTGACGTTGCTTGATAAATTCTCGCTCGGTCTGCGCCACATAGGAAAGAAGCTGTAGCACGATGTCGGCAATCAACGTTCCAGTGAGGTCTTTGCCTTGCCGTGTATCGAGCAGGGGCATATCAAGAACAACAACATCTGCTTGTTTTTCTTTCGTGAGAATCCGCCATTGCTCTAAAATTTCATCATAGTTTCGTCCAAGTCGGTCGATACTCTTTATCACAAGAGTGTCTCCCGGCTTTATTTTTTTGACCAGTCGCTTGTATCCAGGACGCTCAAAATCTTTTCCCGATTGCTTGTCGCAGATCATATTGGCAGGCAATACTCCGAAATCTTCCATCGCTCGAACCTGCCTGTCCTCGTTTTGCTCCCGTGTGCTGACACGGATGTATCCATATAATTTGTGTTCCATGTGTGTTTCCTCCATAACAGTTTGCAATATATATTGTACCAACTGAGATAAAAGAAACCGTGACTAACCATAATAATATCGTAAAATCGGCATACCCGTCGAAATAATACGATATATCGTATATTATAGCACACTTTTGCAAAATATGCGATATGTCGCACACGAGAAATCGCAAATTAGTGTAAAATATTTGTTAACGATATATCGTAGAAAGCAGGGGATACATTTGAACACAAAGGAAGCGGTAGCAAAAAGAATCTTGCAACTATGCGAGGAAAAGAATATTGCGATCAACGCACTTGCAAATTTGTCGGGTGTAACTCCGTCAACAGTTTATAGTATGCTGAACGAAAAGAGTATGAACCCCGGTGTTGTTTCCATCAAGAAGCTCTGCGATGGTCTTGATATTTCTGTCAGAGAATTTTTCAATAGTGATCTGTTCGACGATTTGGAACAGGAAATAAAATAAAGCAGGTAACTGATGGATGGAATCCAAATTCAGTTACCTGCTTTTGTCATTAGGTTATTTATTCAATTGGCTTGTATTCCGTTACTGCTTTCAAATATGCTTCGGGATCGCCGTTCAAGATAAGATCGGCATATTCAAGCGGTGCATTGTAAATCAGATAATCAAGTTCTGACCGCTGATACATATTATCGGCAACTTCGTTCTCCACGGCGATAGTGTCAATCGCAATCATACTGCCATCGATGAATTTCAATTCCACACAGCAGTTATCGAAGTTATATTCGCAGGATATAAGGCGTTTTATAAGGTTTTACCTCCAAAATTTGTTCTATGGAAGTAATGTAAGCGTGGGTTTTAGTGTGGTATCTTTAATTATGGGAAATCCCCGTTTCCCATTTGGAAACGGCTTGATAAGATATTCCTAATTTTTCTGCAAGTTGCTCCTGTGTCAGATTTTTCTGCTGTCTTAATTGTTTGATGTTGTTGCCAATGTTCATCACACCATCTCCTTTCTTGTAAGACTATTATAGCATGTTTTTTGCCGCATTTCAATCAAGCGTTCCTCTTGTTTCTCAACTGTTTGTCGAGTTTTCAATTGATTTCAATCAAAATTTTTTGTTGAAAAATGAGTGATTTTCAAAAAATAATTGACAAGAAAGATAAAAACAGACTATAATCAAGAATAAGAAATAGTGTTACGGAAAGGAAAACAATATGAAAATTTATTCTTCGGTTTACGAATTGATCGGAAAAACGCCTTTGATTGCGCTTGACCGATATGCAAAGGAATACGGATGTTACGCACGGATTCTTGCCAAAGCGGAGAGCTTTAATCCTGCCGGTTCGGCAAAGGACCGCGTTGCAAAAGAAATGATTGAGGATGCGGAAAGAACGGGAAAACTGACTGCGGATTCCGTGATGATTGAACCGACGTCGGGAAATACGGGAATCGGTCTTGCCGCGATTGCCGCCGCAAAAGGATATCGCTTAATCATTACCATGCCGGAAACCATGTCGGCAGAACGTCAAATGCTTATGCGCGCATACGGAGCGGAACTGATTCTGACCGACGGAGCAAAAGGTATGGCAGGCGCGATTGCAAAAGCAGAGGAGCTTGTCGCTTCTTTGCCGAATGCTTTTGTGGTGGGACAGTTTACCAATCCCGCCAATCCCGAAGCGCACAGAAAAACAACGGGGCCGGAAATCTGGGAGGATACCGACGGAAAAGTAGATATTTTCGTTGCGGGCGTTGGTACGGGCGGTACGGTTACGGGTGTCGGCGAATATCTGAAAACAAAAAATTCCGCAGTAAAAGTGATTGCGGTTGAACCTAAAGATTCCCCCGTGCTTTCGGGCGGCCAAGCGGGAAAACACGACTTGCAGGGAATCGGCGCAGGCTTTGTTCCCGAAATTCTGAATACGGAAATTTATGATGAAATTTTTCCCGTCAGTACGGAACAGGCATATTTCTGTGCGCGTATGCTTGCGAAAAAGGAGGGATTGCTTGTCGGTATTTCCTCGGGTGCGGCTTTGTACGCCGCAACGGAAATCGCAAAACGAGCAGAAAATGGAGGGAAAAATATCGTTGTTCTTTTGCCCGATACAGGCGAGAGATATCTTTCTACGGCACTATTTTCTGAGTAATCAAGTTAGAAAACCGCACGGAGAATTTTATCATCCGTGCGGTTTTTGTATATTAACAGTAGAAAAATTCACAGCCGCCGGGGAAGCGTACGAAGTCCAGAGGTCCGAAGGCTTCCGTCAGTGTTTTTTCAAAAAATGCGGCGCAGGGCACTTCCGTATGATAATGTCCCGCCGTAATAACGGAAAGTCCGTTTTCCGCGGCTTCTAACAGATAGTTGTAGTTGACCTCGCCCGTCAGATAGGTGTCTGCGCCCATTTTCTGCGCTTCACAAATATAATCCTTGCCGGAACCGCCGAGAACTGCCAGACGGGAAACGATTTCATTCCCCTTTGCTCCGCAAACACAGGGAGCGCCGAGCGTATCCTTGACGAGCTTGCAGAAGTCTTCAAACGCTATCGGCTTCGGAAGCGTACCGATTCTTGCGGCTGTATCGCCTTCCACACCGAATTTTTCAATATCGGAGAGGGCAAAAAGGCTTGCCAAAATATCGTTGACACCGCCGTCTGCCGCATCCAAACGGGTGTGAAAGCTCATGGCGGCGATATTATTTTTGAGCAGGGAAATGACCTTTCTGGTGGTGCCGTCATGTCCATCCATACGGAGGATCCCCGAAAAGATCAGTGGGTGATGAGAAATGATAAGATCTGCGCCGATTTTTTCGGCATATTCCGTGACAGCAGGGGTAATATCCAAAGCAAAAAGAATTTTTTTCACTTCCATTTCGGGAGAAGCGCAAACCATAAGCCCGTCGTTATCCCAATCACAGGAAAGAGAAGATGGCAATGCGCGTTCAAGACATTGATAAATTTCGGAAATTTTAGGCATAACAGAATCCTTTCTTATAAATCTTTCAATTCTTTTTCGATGGCTGCGTAAAGTGCGCGTTCCTTTTCGGCAGAACGACCGCCCTTTTCAAGACCGATTATTTTTTCCCGAAGCACATCGGTTTGTCTTTCGCACAGCCGCAAGAAGTTTTCCTTGTTTTCTTTTTTGTGTTCGATGTTATATCTTCCGAGCAAAAGCTCGGTTTCCGTATATTCGCGTATTTCTCCGTCATAGACGGCAAGCAGAATCTGATAAAATTTTCCGTCTGCCAAAGCTTGTTTTTCTTGATTGATTGAAAAACCGTTTTCGGCAAGATAACGGCGAAGCTCGGGAATGTGTTGCATGGGCTGTAAAATCAAATGCGGAGAATTTTCTGCGCGTAAAAACTGTGCTTTTTCCAAAATATTGCGGATCATCAATCCGCCCATGCCGGCAATTGCGATATCCGTTACGGGATATTTTTCGATTCCCTGCAAGCCATCGGTCAGTAATGTTTGAATTTTATCGGAAAAACCTGCTTCTCTGATATTTTTATCCGCGCTTTCCAAAGGCCCTTTGTGAATATCGGATGCCACGGCACCCGATATTATATTGCTTTCGGCAAGATATACGGGAAGGTAAGCATGGTCGGTTCCGACGTCGGCAAGATAAGCGCCTTTGCGAACCATTGATGCAACCGCAAGTAAGCGCGCATCCAATTTTGTTTTTTTCATATTTTATATCCTTTATGAACCGAAGCCCCTTCCCGTACCAAGCGAGAAGGGGCTCTTGTTTTTTTCAAGTAAGAAAATTATTTAGCGAAATGTGCGTTGAGCTTTGCAACAAGCGCATCTACGTCTGTACCGTGTACGATACAAGCTTCTTCGAGGCTTTCTCCGCGGGAAGCGGGGCAGCCGAGGCAGTGCATACCGATTTCGATGAAATAGATTGCAGTTGCAGGGTCAAAGTCAAGAATATCGCCGATGATGCTGTCTTTCGTGATTTCCATGGTGATACCAAACCTTTCTACATAAATTTTGAACGACCGGATTGAAACCGTTCTTTTTGAAGTTGCGTCAAAAATATTCCGCAACAATACTATTTTATCATATCCGTTTTTTTATGTCAATATCTTTTTTGCAAACCTTTTTCAGATTGTAAAAAATTTTTTAAATGTTTAAAAAAATAGTTTATGTTGCACAAAAGGAAACAGCTTTTTTCTCTGTTTATGAGGCAATAAAAACAATTTTTTCTCTTGCATATCTGAAAATACTGCGATATAATAGTATCAGTTGGGTTTTCAAAAGATTGAAAACAGGTTTCGATTTCTCCAAGCGCACCGTTCCGAGCGAGACCCTTTACACATCGTCGGCGGCGCAGAGACTCTGAACAAGAATTTAGTTTTACCGAAAGGAACGGATTTATATAATGGAAAAGATTCACTCCCGAGACATTCGCAACGTATGTTTGCTTGGCCATGGCGCAAGCGGTAAGACCTCCCTTGCAGAAGCCATGCTTTACGTAAAAAAAGAAACCGACAGACTTGGTAAGCCCTCCGAAGGCAACACCGTTTGCGATTTTGATGCAGAAGAAATCAAAAGAGGCTTTACACTCTCCGCCTCCATTGCTCCCGTTACGCATAATGGCGTAAAGATCAACATCATCGATACGCCCGGATATCTTGATTTCCAGGGCGAAGCACTTCAGGCTTTGCGTGTTGCAGGCAGCGCGTTGATCGTTATTGACGGTAAGGCAGGTGTTGAAGTCGGCACGGAAATCGCATGGGATCTTGTTTGCAAGGATAAAATGCCCCGTGCATTCTTTATTAATAAATGTGACGACCCCGAAACCCGTTTCAGAAAAGTATTCCAGGAAATGCACGATAAATTCGGCAGCTCCATCTGTCCCGTTGTTATCCCGCTTCTCGAAGGAGACGATATCGTCGGTCTTCTTGACTTGATCGATATGAGAGCCGTTGCGTTTGCGCACGGAAAAGACGGTCAGCCCATTGACATTCCCGCGGGTAACGAAGAACGTATTGACAGATGTCTCAGCATGCTCCATGAAGCCGTTGCTTCTACCAGTGAAGAATTGATGGATAAATTCTTTGAAGGCGAAAGTATTACCAAAGAAGAAATCGTTGCGGCTCTTCACGACGGTATTCTCCGCGGCGATATTGCTCCCGTTGTCTGCGGTTCCGCAACCAATCTTTGCGGTGTTCGTTTGCTTCTTGACGTGATCGCGCAGACACTTCCCAGCCCCGTATATCACAAGGCGGAAATCGTGATTGACGGCGATGAAGAAATCGAACGTCCCGTTCGTGAACACGGACCGGCTTCCATCTTCGTCTTCAAAACCGTTGCAGACCCGTTCGTCGGCAAAATGTCCTTCTTTAAGGTTATCGGCGGCGAGCTTTACAGCGATTCCGTTTTGAAAAACGTAACCACGGGACAGGATGAACGTCTCTCCCGTATTTATACCGTTTGCGGAAAGAAACAGACCGAAGTGAAGATGCTCTCCATGGGCGACATCGGTATGACTGCAAAACTCAATAATACCAATACAAATGATACACTTTCTCAAATGGAAAATCCTCTTCCTTATAAGAAGATTGTATATCCCGAATCCTTCTACCAGATGGCAATCGCGCCCAAAGCAAAAGGCGATGAAGATAAGATCGCACAGGGCATTAACAAGCTTTTGGAAGAAGACCGCACTTTGAAATATGAAAATAATCCCGAAACCAAACAGCTTCTCATTTCCGGTCAGGGCGATATCCATTTGGACGTAACCGTTTCCAAACTCAAATCCCGCTTCGGTGTTTCCGTTGTTCTTTCCGCACCGAAGATCGCGTACCGCGAAACCATCAAGAAGAGAGTGGAAGTGGAAGGCAAACATAAGAAACAGTCGGGCGGACACGGTCAGTACGGCCATGTAAAAATGTCCTTTGCTCCCGGCATCAATCCCGGTTTGGAATTCACACAGTCCGTTGTCGGCGGTTCCGTTCCGAAGAACTATTATCCCGCTGTTGAAAAGGGCCTGTTGGAATCCATGCAGAAAGGTGTTCTTGCGGGTTATCCCGTTGTAAACCTGAAAGCTGATCTTTCCGACGGTTCTTATCATCCCGTTGACTCCTCCGAAATGGCGTTCAAGATTGCCGCTTCTCTTGCATATAAAGAAGCGCTTCCGAAGGCAAACCCCGTTCTTTTGGAACCGGTTGGCAAACTCAACGTATATGCGCCCAGCGAAATGCTCGGTGATATCATGGGTGCCATCAACAAACGCCGCGGCAGAGTGCTCGGCATGACACCCACAGAAAAACACGGCGAACAGGTTATTGAAGCAGAAGCTCCGATGGCAGAAATGGTTGACTTTGCAATTCAGCTTCGCGCTATCACACAGGGCAGAGGTTCCTATACTTTCTACTTCTCCGATTATGAAGAAGTGCCCATGTTCAATGCGCAGAAGATCATCGAAGAAGCAAAGAAGAACGCCGATTAATTTACGACCTTTTTCATTATACTCCTTTTTTCATACTATCTTCTCGGGAAAAAGCACGGTTCGCCGTGCTTTTTCCTTTGGGATTTAAAATTGAAATCCCGACAAAAAGTCGGGATTTTCAGAGAATTCTTATTCCTTATATCGTATAGATTTCCATTCGTTCCAAAAAGCAACATAACCGTTTTTATCAAAATCGTCATTTGGAAGCGTTTTGGCTTTGCTTTTATGATAAAATGCTTCTATTTTATCTGCAAACGCAAAAACTGTATTTCTGTAATCATTATTGGAAATTTTGGTAATATTTCCGGATTCTGTAACCAATACGATTTTATCGTTTTCGTGATAAACGGACCAATCAATACCTTCGGGACATCCGCAAATATCAACTTTTGAAAGATCTTCATTCGCTATCATGAAAAAACCGCAACATGGAAGCATTTGATTGCTTTCATAAATTTTATGGTCATCTTTTAATGATTTAAGCAAATACAGCGCGGTTGAACTAACGGTTGCCTCATATTCAAAGATTTCTTTGCCTATCTGAACGGTGGTATATCCATGAAGACAGAAATCTTCCTCTTCATTTACGCCTTCCATCCAATGTAAGTCAGATACACTTATAGAAAACAATACGGGTTTCCTCCTTTTCGTTTGGATGATTATGTATTGGTATCCTTGCAAAAATAATCCCAAGGACGGTTTTTTTCGCAAATGATTTCGATGGTTCTGTCAACGGGGGAGAAGTCTGTCAGGAAGACCAAATATTTGTCGGAAGGAGAAGGAAGACTGCCGCGCATATTCCGATGGTAAAAATGTTTGGCGAAAAGATTCTTGATCGTAAGGGAATCTCCTTCCCAGTTGGAAAAGGTAACGTTGCCTTCCGTTGCGCAAAGGAAATTTCCTGCGGTAGCAAGAGTCATGGCGTTTCCCGCGCGTACATGAACGTCGGTCGGAACGGCGAATTCCAATTTGAAGGGTACGTTTTCCGTTCCGTGCGTTTGGATATGAATTTTCATACCTGTTTCGGTAAAGATAAAATCCACCGTATAACCAAAATCGCAACGGCTGATGCTCGGTCTGCTTTGATAATTCATGCTCCAATAATTTTCAGAACCTTCGGGCGGTGTTTCAAAAGGCAGTTTATAGTCTGCCCATGTATGAAAAGACATACGGTAGTGGTTTTCTTCGACTTTTTCAATGGCATCGGGTAAAAATTGAGCGATTGCAAAGAACGAAGAGCAAATACGCGCGCGAATGCTGATATTTCCGACGGTAATATGCATAAAATCGGGATTTTTTGCCAACAGGGAATAGATCGCTCCGTTTTTCTTGACACGGACGATTCCTGATTTCGGATAAAATAAGTGAAATTCTTTTTCGGGAGCGGGAAGTTCAGAGAAGTTTACGGAAAGATTTTTCAGTTCCGGATAACAAATATAAAGACGCAACGGAAAATGAAGGATCGCATTTGCGGTTTTGCTCTCCAGAATATTTTTCAGAATTCCCAAAAATACGGGATCTTTGGTATTGGCATAAGCCATCAGCGCAATATCCGCATACCGTTCAAAATCAAAAAGAACGTTGCTTCCCACTTCGCCTTTGTCTTTGCGCCGTGAATTTTGCGTAAAGATCAGACTGCCTTTTTCAACAAAGCGGGAAACGAGCAAAAGATTTCGTTTGACATATTCAAAAAACTCGGGCATATTGGCTTCAACGGCAATCTGGCAAAGCGCTCTGTCGGAAACAGCGCTGTACATCCCTGCGGAACGCTCCGAAAATTCTCCGTTTTCATCAATGTCAATTTTTTCCGCAAGAAATTGCTGCGCTCTGCGCAAAAGGCGTTCATCTTTTTTATGGAGTGTATTATATGCGTAATACAGAGATGCGGTAAGCACCCAGCGATGATTGGGGGTGTGGAATCCGCTTGCGAGAAGACCTTCGGAAATGCGTTCCAAAAGACGATAAATTTTTCTTGCGATTTCGGATTCCTCTTCCGTTTTTTCAGGCAGATCACGAATCAAACGGTAAGCATGGCAAAGATGTGGTGTATTAAAATATTCCGGTTGATGATAATTGGATATAATCAAATCCACGGTGCCGTCTTCGTGAATGCTGTTTTCTACTCCCGCACAAAGCAATCGAATAAATTCCAAAAGGTCTTTTTGCTTATAGTAAATGCTGTCGGGAGAGCTATATAGCATGACTGCACATTCTATATAGACGAACGATGAGCTGGGTTCAAATATACCGTTGTCTGCAAAGATTTTTCCGCAGTGCGGATTGGAAGGCTCACGTATGATGTTATGCATTCCTCTTTGTAACAAATTGTATGCGCCCTGCAAAGCGTAAGGATAAAACCGTTTCATAAATATCTCCGTTCTGCCGAAAATAGCGGCATAAATGAAAAATAAATCTTATTTTTATAAGGAAATTTGGTAAATACTTATATAAAGGCGTTTTTCACTTCTGCTTTTATTATACATAAAGACGAATTTTTTGTCAAGCAATATCAAAAAATGCATTGGGAATTTTCAAAATGTGATCTTATGCTATATAATAAAAACGAAAATGTATCGAATCATACTTGTAAAAAGATGAAAAATATGGTATGCTGTATATATACGGGTAAAAAATGAAACAAGATAATGGTAAATTTTTAGAAATTCAAAGTATATTTTGCTGCTTGTCGGCAGCTGAACGGAGATGGTATGACAGCAAGTGAAAAAGAACTTTTTTTGAAGAAACGGGAGAAGGAGAACAGTAAACCCTTTGCGTTGTTTGCTCTTTTTATCAGCCTTTCCTTTCTTGCGGCGGTTCCTGCGGCTTTGTATTATACAGGAGAACATGCTGCGTTTTGGGATAACTTTTTTCGCATTCTGACCTCTCCTTCCAAATTGGTTACGGATTATTTTAATCTCGGCTGTCTTGCAAGTACGCTTTTCAATGCGGGACTTTGCGGTCTTGCATGCAATTTAATGATTCTGATTACGCGGACGAGAGCAAATGCCAAAACGTTTGCGGCATATATTCTTGTGATTGCGCATTGCTTTTACGGACTTAATTTTTTGAATATGTGGCCGCCTTTTATCGGCGTTTTGATTTATTGTTTGATTACCAAAAATCCCATTCGTAAAAATTTGCATATTACCATGTTTTCCACGGCACTTGCGCCCTTTATCAGTGACCTTTTATTCCGATATACAATCGGTCAATTTCATTTGGGGACCATTCAGCTCAGCGTGATGGGAGTGGTTTTTGCAGTCCTTTTCGGAACGGTTTGCGGTTTTGTTGTTCCTGCATTGCTTCCCGGTATTGCCGCCATGCAAAGAGGCTATAATATGTATCAGGCAGGGCTTGCAGTCGGTATTTTCGGTATTGTGGCGCATGCTCTTTTATATCGAACACTCGGCTTTTCTTCGCCAGATGTGGTAATCAGGGATAATCCCGTTTACGATTCCTTCGGCCATTCCTATATTCTGTTTATGGATATCTTTTTTCTGATTTTGTTCACGACCTCAATCGTGCTCGGTTTTTTTATGAACGGGAAAAATTTTCACGGCTATCGTTTGCTGATTCGCTGCACCGGATACGGACTTGATTTTGCGGATAAATTCGGAATGCCCGTCTGCTTTATCAATTTCGGTGTGTACGGTCTTTGTATTCTTGCATATCTGAACGTGGTTTTCATGGCGCCCGAAGTTTTGCAATTGATTTTTCCTTCTCTTATGCTTCCCGAAAGTGCGGGATTCACGGGACCGACGGTGGGCGTTTTATTTGCGGCGCTGACCTTTTCTGCAGACGGTCAGCATCCGCGCAACGTGGCGCCCATTGTTTTGGGATATATTATCCTTTCGTTTTTTGTTTGCGTTGTTTATACGTTTTTGGGAGAACCTTTGCCTTGGATACTTTCCACACAGGAATATGTCAACGGATTGGCTTTTGCAACGGGGTTATGTCCGATTGCGGGAAAATACGGCTGGAAAAAGGGAATGATAGCGGGAATCATCCATGCAATCATCTGTACTTCCACGTCAGGTATGCACGGAGGATTCGTTCTTTATAACGGTGGTTTTACGGCAGGTCTTACCGCTCTTATTATGATTCCCGTTCTGGATTCTTACCGTATTTATCCGAAATATGACGATGATGATTGATTTTTTGCCTTTCCGAAAGGGAGGGCATTCTTTTTTTCTTTCGGGAAAAGGTAATTGAGAAACGATGCAAAAATAAATTCAAAAAACTATTGCGAAAATCGTAAATTTGGTGTATACTGTAGTAAGAGAGCGGAAAAATGAATTTCCGCGTTTGATTTGAAATAATTTGAACACAATATAAACAGGATCCGAACCAAGCATTGCGGTTAAGGCTTTTGATCGGATGTCTGTGCCGTTATTATCTTTTCGTGCGAAGGCTTTACTTTTGGATGCGTGAAATTTTTGCACGATACATATTGAATCAGATTATTGCTTGAACCAAGGGGAAATGTTCAAGATTTTTTGTGTTGCTTAAATTTTATTTTTGGCAACACTGTCTGTTTTTGAAATCATTATTACAGTAAAGAAAGGATTTATTCTATGGCGAGAACCAAAGGAAAACTAAAAAAATTAAGAGTCATCCCTCTGGGCGGACTTGGAGAAATCGGAAAAAACCTGACTGTACTTGAATACAGCGACAATATACTCATCATCGACTGCGGACTTGGATTTCCGAACGACGATATGCTCGGCGTTGACCTCGTAGTCAACGATATCACGTATCTGGTCAGCAATGCCGAAAAGATTAAGGGAATTGTTCTGACGCATGGACATGAAGACCACATCGGAGGAATTCCGTTCTTATTGCAGAAATTGGAGGTGCCGATCTACGGTACGAGATTGACGCTCGGCATTCTGGAAAATAAGTTGGCAGAGCATGAACTCGGGTTTGAACCGGAATTGAATTGCGTGAGCGCGGGAGACATTCTGAAACTCGGTCTTTTTGAAGTGGAATTTATCCACGTCAACCACTCTATTGCCGATGCGTGTGCGCTTGCAATCAAGACCCCTCTCGGTATGATCGTGCATACGGGGGACTTTAAGATTGATACCACGCCTGTAAGCGGAGAGATGACGGATTTGACGAGATTCGGTCAGCTCGGGAAAGAAGGAGTTTTGCTTTTGATGGCGGAATCCACCAACGTGGAACGTCCCGGATTTACACCTTCGGAACATAAAATTGCGGAATCTCTCGTTCGTATTTTTGATATTTATAAAGATAAGCGCGTGGTCATTGCAACGTTTTCTTCCAATGTCCATCGCATTCAGCACATCATCACAAGCTCTGTCAATGCGGGCAGAAAGGTCGCTGTTACGGGACGGAGTATGATCAATATCGTTTCTGCGGCTGTGGATCTCGGTTACATGAATATTCCCGAAGGAACGCTCATTGATATCAGCGAAAGCAAGAAATATCCTCCCGAAAAACTGACCGTTATTTCCACGGGAAGCCAAGGCGAGCCGATGTCTGCGCTTTACCGCATGGCGTTCAATATGCACGATAAAATCGAATTGGGTACGGATGATGTGGTTGTTATCAGTGCTTCCGCGATTCCCGGAAACGAAAAGCTTGTCGGAAACATCATCAACGAGCTGTATAGAAAAGGTGTCCGCGTTCTCAATGACAGCGTTGCCGAAGTTCATGTTTCGGGGCACGCTTGCCAGGAAGAATTGAAAATTATTCATGCATTGACCAAACCGCAGTATTTTATGCCCGTTCACGGTGAGGCAAGACATCTCTATCATCATAAAGAGCTTGCCGAATATATGGGGATGGAACCCAATCATATCTTCGTTTCGGAAAACGGGAAAATTCTGGAGATTGGAACGGACGGAGCAAAATTTAACGGAACGGTTCCCGCAGGTCTCATTCTGGTTGACGGTACGGGTGTCGGTGATGTCGGAAACGTTGTTCTGCGAGACAGACGACATCTTTCCGAGGATGGTATTATTATCGTGGTGGCAACCATCGATGCGCAGGCGTGCGATATCATTTCGGGACCGGAGATCGTTTCGCGCGGATTCGTTTACGCTAAGGAAAGCGAGCCTTTGATTGAACAGATTCGCATGATCTCCCGAGAAGCGCTTTATCATTGTCTGGATAAAGGCGTTCACGATTGGGCGCAGTTGAAATTCAAAATGAAAGAAGATCTTTCTAAATTTATTTATTCTCAAACCAAACGCAAACCGATGATTTTGCCGATCATTATGGATATCTGATCGGATGTTGAAAGGAAAGGACTCAGATTATGAACATGAATTCTCATAACCGTGTAAGTTGCGGCGCATACTATCCCGAATCTCCCATCATCGGCAGATTCGTTTCTCCTTGGGATACCAGCGGTTGGTATTCCGTTTATGCAAATTTTGCCGTTGGCGCAAAACTTCATTCCAATGAAGAAGTAACCGCTTCGGCAGTTCCCGCGCGCTATGTCGGCGCGGATTACATCATGACCTTCAATTCCCGCGCAGATGGGTTCGACGATAAGCAAGAGGTGGATTTCTTCTGCGAAAGAGATGCCGTTGTTGCCGTTGCTTTGGATGAAACCATGCCGATTCCCGCATGGACGGAGGATTTTTTTGCTACGGGCGATAAAATCACAGGCTCAGACGGCAGATCTTACGTGATTTTTGAAAAAGCTTACGAAGAAGGTGAGCTTGTACATATTCCCGGTATTGAAGGCGATTGCAATCATTTCATTGTTCTTGCGCTCGCAACCGCAGACGAAGAAAAACGCGCCTTGGCGCAGGTTCCCGTGATGGGAGAAGCGCTTCCCGCATACGAAAAAAGAGAATACAAGAGCTACCTCGTTGAGGTATTCAATAAAGAAAACGCACTCGAACGCTTTGGCGGACACGGTTGTACGATCAAGACGAGAGAAAGCGATGCCAAGGACGGTTACGTTTCCATGACGGCGGATTCTTATCTCTCCTATCCGATTGAAAATGCTTCTTCCCGTATCGTCATGACAGCAAAGCTGAACTGCAAGGAAGGTATTCTTGCGGCGGCAATTCTCGGAGAGTCTGGCGCGATTTGCGGTGCGGTTCTGGACGGAGATACGCTTTGCACGATGGACGGAGAAGTCATTCTGCCTTACGCGCAGGGAGAAGACATGGAACTTCGCATTGTTTTGGATACCGAGCGCGGCGAATATGACGTTTGGGCAAATACACGCGTTGCCGTAAAAGGCGTGGAAGTCATCAGCAATGCGGAACCGCTTGCCGTTGGTTTTTCCTGTGACGGTACGGGTGAACTCGATAATCTTTACGTGTTTGACGATACCGAAATTTATGCGGTACGCGAAGAATTTACTTCTGATGAAATCGATATGACTCCTACTGAAAATGCTTCCGTTACTTTGGAAAATCTTCCTTTTGCAAGCGATAAGAGCGTTTCTCTCGTTTCCGAAAACGATGACGATGCAAGCGCAGAATACAGATTCCCTGCAATTTCCGGCGTGGCTACGATCGAAACCAAGGTTCATCCCGAAGATGAAAGCCTTGTGATCGTTCCCGCGATTACCGACGATCAGGGTAACGTGGCTTGCAGAGTTGCTTTCTATAAAAACTGTTTGTTTGCAACCAACGGCAACGATTGGGTTGAAATTTTTGAAGGTCTTGTTGACTGGCAGTACTATCCTTCCGGTAACTGGTATAATCTTAAGATTTCCGTGGATACCGAAAACTCCGTATATACCTTGATGGTAGACGGTGCTGTCCGCGCAAAGAATTTTGTTTTGGCAACACCCGTTAAAAGCGTGTCCCGTCTGGTTTATACTGCTCAGGCAGGCACCAGACTTCTCATTAACAGAATCCGCATTTATGACGCATGGGATTTCTCTCGCGGTGTGATTCCCGCCGCTCCCGTCTTTGACGTTACCAAAGCTCCCTATAACGCTTTGGGCGACGGTAAGACTTTGGATACCGCGGCAATTCAGAAAGCCATCGATGATGCCGCGTATACGGGCGGTACCGTATACGTTCACGATGGCGTATTCTTCTCGGGTGAGCTTTTCCTCAGATCCGATATGACACTTTTCGTTGACAGAACCGCAACCATTCTCGGTACACAGGACCACGGAGAATATCCTTTGCAGCAGCCTTACGCAAGCCTTTGCGCACACCGTCAGCTCGGCAGAGGTCTTGTATACGGTCATGAAGTGTCCAACGTCCGCGTAACGGGCGGCGGTATGCTTGACGGTAACGGAAGATATCGCTTCAAGATGAATGACCCGCTCGGTGACAGACGTGTGGAAGATGCGCGTCCCGACCTTGTATATATTACTTATTCCAAAGGTGTTACGGTAGAAAATATCAACTTCAAGAGCAGCTGCTTCTGGACGGTTGTCCCGCTTTCCAGCGGAAACGTTCTGATCCGCGGTTTGAATCTTGACTGTATGAACACGCCGAACCGTGACGGTATCGACCCCGTTGACTGCCACGATATGACCATTTACGGCTGTAACGTGATGGCAGGTGACGACGGACTTTGCTTCAAGAGCTCCGATCCCGTAGGCTGTTATAACATTGACGTTGACGATATGATGATTCAGAGTTTGGCTTCCGGTATCAAATTCGGTACGGATACTTACTATTGCCTCAAGGATGCAAAGATCAGAGGTTGTACGGTTAAAAACGTAAACCGTTGCGGTATCTCTCTTGAAACCGTTGACGGTGCGGCTGTTGAAAACGTTCTCTTTGAACGCATTGACATGACTGACGTAGGCGCTCCCGTTTACGTTACCGTTGGCGAACGTAACCGTCTGCCCCGTCAGGAGGGCATTCCCACCCGTTGGGGTTATATCAAGGGCGTTACCTTCCGCGATCTCCGTTTTGAAAAGCCTTATCCGTTCAGCCACAGAAAATTCATCCGTGAAACCTTGGTGATCGGTCAAAATGAAAATCAGCGCGTTGAAGACGTTGTATTTGAAAACTGCCACTTCGAGCTTCCCGGCGGCGCAACGGAACAGTTTGGATGTCCCAAGACCATCAATAAGGGTTATCCCGAATATGACCGCCACGGACCTTCCGCAGGCTCAAAATTCACCATTCGCTTTGCGAAAAACGTGGTAATCAGAAATTCCGAGATTACGCTTGATAATCCCGATGTACGTCCCGATGTTGCTTACTTTGATTACGAAGAATAATCGGATCGTTTGAATTTGACTAAAAATAACAGAGCGAGCGTTTTATGCGCTCGCTCTTTGGTTCAGGAGGAAAAATGAATATTACAGAAAAACAGTTGTGTGAAATGATGAAGGGATTTATATCCTTTGTGCAGAAAGACGGCTGGTTCCGCTTTTCACGCTTTACGAATAAACAAAGCAATTATTATTTTGAAAAAACCCCCGATACTTTATATCCGAAAACTCTTGCTACTGCGGGAATGAAATTGGAATGCATAACCAATGCGGAAGAACTTTCCTTTGACTTCCGTGTATTCGCCGCTTCCAGCCGTACCTTCTATTCTGTTGATCTTTATATCGACGGCATTCTCTGCGACCAGATGTACGTTATGAATTTTTTGAGAAAAAAGAGCGGTCATGTTTCATTTGCGTTACCCGAGGGTACGCATCGCATAACGATCTATTTCCCGAATCTTATGCGCATGGATCTTGCCAATATCTGTCTGACAGGTGCCGGCTTTGCCGAACCCGTTTCGTCCAAAATGAAAATCCTTTGCCTCGGAGATTCCATTACGCAGGGTTACGATGCTTATCATTCCTCTTTGTCCTATGTGAATCGTCTTTCGGAAACATTGGATGCGGAAATCCTCGATCAGGCAATCGGAGGAGAAATTTTTGACGCAAAAATTTTGGATGAGGAACTTCCTTTCGATTCCGATCTTGTGCTTGTGGCTTACGGTACGAACGATTGGGCGGTTCAGCCGAATTATGAAACGTTTATAACGGCGGCGGAAGAGTTTTTCAAAAAAATCAAGGAAATTTATCCCGAGAAAAAGCTCGTATATATCTCTCCCATCTGGCGCGGTGATTTCCAAAGACCATTCGGAAATCAAGATACCAATGTCGGCGCGTTTGACGAGTCTGTAGCGGCTTTGCAAAGTCTTGCAAAAGAAAATGGCTTATTCGTCGTGGACGGTATCTCCCTGACACCGCATATTTCCGATTTCTTTGCGGATCAGATTTTACATCCCAATGATCTTGGTTTCGGTTTTTATGCGGAAAATCTTTTGAAGGCACTGAAAAAAGAAGATTTGATTTAAAAACAAAATGCTCGTCTCAAAATTGAGTCGAGCATTTTTCTTATGATAAACTGAGTTAATTATGTTCAAACAAAAAGTGATATCGGTCTTTTCGGATACGCCATCTGTAAAAGACTGCGATTGCTTGATAACCAACAACAAACAGAACAAAAGAAAGAATCCAATTTCCGATTTTCGACAATTCTAAACCTATCGGTGCCAATATTACGAAAAATGTTTGAAAATAACCTTTTATAAAACCGAAAACGAAAACCTGCAAAGACAGACCGATGGTGTAATATACGAGGATCGGCAAAGCTTCTTGCTTTAAAAACACGAAATAATCTTCTTTCAACGTAATTTTGTGGTCTCTCGGCAAAGAATCCAAATATCGGCGTTGTTTTTCAGACGTGCCATAGATCCACCAATTCAAAATAAACCAATAGAAAACGAATATGATGAGTCTGTATAACTCAATTATCCCCCATTGGTCCATAAATCCCATCAATAGATTTGATATAAAACCCGATAATCCCCATAGGACAACTGTCAGCATTGTTCCAATGACAAAATTTTTTAAGCCAACCAGCCAATTGTTATTCATATATAATCTTCCTTTTTATTTTCGTATTACAAACGCGTCGGACGAACTCATACACTTGAAGACATATAAGAGCACTCCCTCGCAGAGGCTCTTCGTTAGCTCCATTATAACACAAAATCGGAAGAAAGAAAAGCCTTTCTGCCGAAATTTGTAAATATTCCTATTAGCATCATCCTAAATGGACGATTTATTTTTGTATAGAAAACCGATCGTCCTGTAAGCCGGGTTCTGTCGAGAACAATCATCTATCTTTGCCTTTTGTTGCCAAAAGGCTCATAAGGGTTTCCCCTTACTGCCACCGCGCATAGAGCTTTCGCTCGGTCGGGCAAACCAAATCTGCGGGGTGTTGCTTCGGATAGGGTTTACATGGCACAGGCAGTTACCTGTCTGTCGGTGAGCTCTTACCTCGCCTTTCCATCCTTACCGCGTAAAGCGGCGGTTTATTTCTGTTGCACTTTCCCGGGAGTCGCCTCCGGCGGACGTTATCCGTTATCCTGCCCTGTGAAGCCCGGACTTTCCTCACGATAATACCTTTCGGCAACATATCGCGCGATTGTTCGGCACGGTCGGTTTTTTGCGAAATTAAGGTTTGGAATTTTCCACGGTAATTTTATTCAGGCCTTCGGTCAGCGCGGCGGGAAGCTCTTTGGAGAAATCGTAAGGTTCCAACTCTACCTCGGAAACGTATACCTGAAGCGGATAGGAGAATGCTTCCGCATAAACGTCCACGTCTTTTTCATAGTACATATCCAGATAGAGATAGGTAATTTCATTGCTTTCAGCGGCGTGAGGACCTTTGAAAATATAAGCGGGATTTTCCGGTTTGGGAGAGGGATAGAGCGTTTCGGGGGAAACCTGTCCGTCTCCGAAAAGATCAATACCTTCAAAAGAAAGTCTTTGATAGTAGTAGAGCGTTTTGGTGTCCGCGATATATTCATAAGTATTGTATACTTTTCCGTAATTATCGCGCAAAACGAAGACGAAAGGATATTGCGAATCCGAAACCTCAATGGGGTTTTCTTCCAAAGAAGCGGCGAGTTTTTCTTCAATCAGCGCATTGTATTTCTGGCGCTGTTCATCCGTCAGGGTGGAAAGCTGTGTGCGATCATAGCCTTCGGATTTGATTACGCTGTCTTCAATTTCATCTCTGCGTTTTTGGAGTTCGTTTTCATAATAATCTTCCGAGAGCGTTTTATTGTAACGAACGGTCATCTGCAAGGTTTTGGCTGCGGGGATATAAACGATATCGTAAATTCCCGAAACACCGTCTTCCGCGATGTTTTCAACGGGTTTATGGCTGTAAATCAAAATGTTATTTCCGTATTCTTCGTAAGCTTCAAGCACATTCTCTGTCCAGAGAATACCGGAAACGCTTTTCGGGGGCTTACCTGTGCAAAGTCTGAAGAAAATCATGCCATATACAAGCACGACGAGTACCCACATGATGGATTTCAAAATGGTTTTCAGTGTGCGCATACTGAAAATCTTTTCAATCGTGGATTTATCCCGATAGATCAGTTCCTCTTCATAATTTTCGGCATTGCTGTAGTATTCCGACAAAAAATCACCTCCGTAAAAATAAAATCTCTAATTATTTATTATATCCTAATTTCAGCCGTAAGTCAAGAGAGAAGAGCAGATGATTTCAAATTTTTTATGAACGAAAAGCGGATTTTCGGGAATATTCTTGCAAAAAAGAGGGTTGTATGATATACTGAAAACAATTGAAACGATTGGAGAGACATATGAGATTCAATATTGCAGTCTGCGATGATGAACGGGAGCAGGCAGAAAAAATAACCTCCGTTGTGAAGTCTTGGAGTGAGAAGGAAGGTCATCGGTGCGAATTTAGCACGTTTTCTTCTTCCGAAGAATTTCTTTTTGAATATGAAAGCGACCGTTCCTACGATATTTTGCTTCTGGATGTTGAAATGGGGGATATTTCGGGAATTTCGCTTGCGAAAAGGATACGAAAGGAAAATAACCGCGCGGAAATTATTTTTATAACCTCTCATTTCGAATTTATCGGCGAAGGTTATGAAGTGGATGCCTTGCACTATCTTGTGAAGCCGATTTCCAAAGCAAAGCTTTGCGCGGTTCTTTCCAAGGCTGCGGAAAAGCTTTCCGTTGAACCTCCGTCCGTTGTTATTACTTGTGACGGAGAAACCGTCAAACTTTACGAATCTGAAATTTTATATGTGGAATCCTTTTTGCATTATATCGCTATTCATACGAAAGATAAAGAATATAAGATCAAAGAAAGCATTTCTGTTTTTGAGAAAAAAATGAGTGAAGATTTTTTTCGGGCGCACCGTTCTTATCTCGTCTCCTTAAAACATATTGCGCGGATTTCACGCACCTGCGTTATATTGGACGATCGAACGGAGCTTCCATTGGCAAGAGGGAAATACAATGAAATCAACCGTGTGTTTATCGAACGCAATTAGAGGAAAAATATGAGAAAGAAAACTTATTTGAAGCTTGTGGAATATCAAACGGAACAATCCGAAAAGCATCTCATGGAGGTGAGGAGCATCCACAAAGAAATGAGAGGCTACAAGCATGATTTTCACCACCATTTGCAAACCTTGAAAGGTCAACTTGAAGCAGGGGAAATTGACCGCGCGCTTGCTTATATCGAACAGCTTGACCGTCAGTTGATGAATATGGATACGCTTCTCAAAACGGGAAACGTATCTTTGGATGCTATTTTATCGGCGAAGATCTCACAGGCAAAAGCGGAAAATATTGCCGTTACGGTAAAAGCAAATGTGCCGGATTCCTTAACCGTTTCGGATGTGGAATTGAGTATTATCATCGGAAACCTTTTGGACAATGCCATTGAAGCCTGTCGGATAGCGAAGGGAGATCGGTTTATCCGCATTTATATGGCGATGAAAGGGAATATGCTGTATTTTTCCATGCTGAACACTTCCGGCGAAAAGAAGAAAAAGAAAGGCTCTTTATTCTCTTCCCATAAGGATGGCGTACACGGCTTCGGGCTTCGGCGTGCGGAAGCCATTTTGCATGAACACGGGGGATGGGTAAAATATAACAGCGAGGACGGTGCCTTTACTTCGGAATTTTTGGTGCCCGCCGTAGAATAATTTGCAATTCGTGCACGAAAAAATGCGATTCGTGCACGTTTTTGTTTTTTTCATTTTTTCATGCTATACTAAAGATGCAAAAACACATCCAAAGGAGGTATTTGATTTGAAAAAGAACATGAAAAAGAAACCATACCGTTCCGTATTCAGTAATGCGATATGGGCATTTCGCCATCAACTGAAATTTGCGCCGAAGTCATTTTTGCTTTTGATGTTGGGAATTCCGCTTGCCGTTGCGCAAAGCTATATGGGGATTCTGTTGCCTTCTCTTGTTGTAAAAGAAGTAACGGCAGGTTCTGCACTCACAAACGTGGCTGTCAGCGTAGGATTGCTTATGCTCTCGATTTTCCTTTGCAAAATGCTTGGACAGGCTTTTTCCTATATGCAGGAAGGATATCTTTCGAATTACCGCTGGAGTATTTCGGAAATAATCGATCAAAAAGCACTCGGCTGTTTCTATCAGCAATTTGAGAAAAAAGAAGTGCGAGACCTTCATGAGCGGGCAACGAAAACGACGCAAATGTGGAACGGCGTACAGCCGATTTCGGATATGCCGAGGTACACAGCGGAACTGATTATCAACGTACTGAGCTATCTTTTGTTTGGTTCGGTGGTTTCATTGGTTCATCCGCTTCTCGTTCCGATCTTGACGGTTGCTCCTATTGTAAACTGGGTTTGCGTACGCGCTTACAATAAATGGGAATATGCCAATCGGGATAAATGGACGGATACTTCCCGTAAGCTTTGGTACGTGCGGACGAAGCCTGCCGACTTTGCGGCAGGAAAGGATATTCGGCTTTACGGTATGATGGACTGGTTTATCGATATGTTCAAGTCCTTAAACCGTGAATACGCGGTATGGGATAAACAGCGCGTCGGACGAAAGTTTCTCTCCGGAATTGCGAATCTCTTCATTATTCTTATCCGAGACGGCGCTGCTTATGTGCTTTTGATTGCAATGACGCTTCGCGGCGAAATTACCGTAGATGAATTTGTTTTATATTTTGCCGCCATTTCTTCTTTTGCGGGCTTTATCGGGGGAATTCTCGGAAGTTGGAATCATTTGCAAGCCACAAGTCTTTCTCTTTGCGATTTACGTGAATTTCTGGATTTGCCCGAATATGACGGAACGGGAGAAGAATCGATCACGGAGCATTTGGCGTATGCGCCCGAAATTACCTTTGACCATGTTTCCTTTCGATATGACGGCGCAGAAAACGATACGCTTCATGAGATTTCCTTTACTGTGAAAGCGGGCGAAAAAATTGCTCTTGTCGGATTGAACGGTGCCGGTAAAACAACCATTGTCAAGCTTTTGTGCGGACTTTATACGCCAACCTCCGGCGAAATTCGTTTGAATGGGATTCCTCTTTCCAAATTTTTGAGAAAAGATTACTATAAGCTTTTTTCTCCCGTATTTCAAAATATCAAAACGGCTTATTTTTCTTTGGGAGAAACGGTTTCCGGAGTCGTTGGAAAAGATTATGACCGTGAAAAAGCAGAATTATGTATGCGCCGCGCAGGATTGGGAGAAAAACTGGAGTCTTTACCTATGGGGCTTGACACAAAACTCGATAAACAGGTCAACGAAAACGGCATTGAGCTTTCGGGAGGCGAATTGCAGAAAATGATGCTTGCCAGAGCGCTTTATAAGGATGCGCCAATGCTGGTACTGGACGAACCGACAGCGGCGCTGGACCCCATTGCGGAAAGTGAAATTTATCAACAATATCAAAGCATGACAAGCGGAAAAAGCGCTGTTTTTATCTCCCATCGTTTGGCTTCTACTCGTTTTTGCGACAGAATTCTATATCTTGAAAACGGAAAGATCACGGAAGAGGGTACACATGAAACTTTGATGCATAAAAAGGGACGGTATGCAGAGCTTTTCGATATTCAAAGCTGTTGGTATCGGGATGATTTCGGAAAGGAGAATATGAAATGAAGCTCAGAGAACATATTTCCATTGCAAAACGCGCCGTAAAAATGGTGTTTAGCCAAAGTAAGGCGTTTGCCGTTTGTACGATGCTGAATGCTTTTCTTGCGGCAATTATGCCTTATGTTCCGATTTGGTTTTCCGCTGAACTGATCGATGCGCTTTTTGCAAAAGCGCCCGTAGAAACTCTGATTTTCTATGTGATGCTTACGGTTGGCACGGTATTTTTACTTCAACTTTTGAAAACTTATGTCTCTCATCAAAAAGATATTTCTTCCTCGGTCATATATCGTATGGAGGATTGGCAATATGCGGAAAAAGCAATGAAAATGGCATATGAATCCATTGAAAGCAGAGATGTGCAGCTGCTTAGAAACCGCATTCGCATGGAGACACAGACGGGATATAATCGCTTTTATCTTCATATGTGTATGGAATATGCGGTACGCTATACCACGGAGATTGTTTGTTCTCTTGCACTTACGGTTTCTTTTTTTACGAACCAAACGATTCCGCTTTATATGAAGCTCGGTCTGCTGGCGCTTCTTACCTTGACCATTGTCTGCAATATCGTATTGACGGCAAAGCAGAAAAAGGAGGACGGGAATTTTTTTGAGGATAACGTGGTCATGATGAATACGGTCGGAGAAAAATATTCTCAATATATTGGAGATTACAGCGCAGGCATGGATATCCGTCTTTATCAGATGACGGAGGATATTGTGGAAAGTCAGAGTCGCTTAAATCGGGAACATACGAAAAAAAGTCTTTTGCTTTACAAAAAAATGACGGCGTTATCCATACCTCAAGTGTTTTTGAATCATGCTTTGCAATATATGACGTACCTTGTTTTGATCGTTGGAGCAATCGCTGGCGGTATTTCCGTCGGTTCGATTGCAAAATACGTGTCTTGTATCATGATGATGCTGACTTCCATTTCCAAATTGGTTACCATGTTTCAGATTTCCATCGTGAATGACGGTTATCTGAAAAGGTATTTTTCTTATTTTGATATTCCGAACAAGATGTATCAAGGGTCGCTTACCGTTGAAAAACGCGACGATAACGAATATTATGTGGAATTCAGAGATGTATCTTTCAAATATCCCAACAGCGATGTTTGGGCGCTCCGTCACGTCAATTTAAAATTTAAGATAGGAGAAAAGCTGGCGGTTGTCGGCATGAACGGTTCGGGAAAAACCACGTTTATCAAGCTTCTTTGCCGTCTTTACGATCCAACCGAAGGCGAAATTCTTCTCAACGGTGTCAATATCAAAAAATATGATTATGATGAATATATGTCTGTTTTTTCCGTTGTTTTTCAGGATTACCGTTTATTTGCCTTTACCCTCGGACAAAACGTGGCGGCGAATACGGATTATGATGAAGAGCGCGTGAAGCATTGTTTGCATCAAGCAGGCTTCAAGGAGCGTTTGGAAACCTTGCCGAACGGTACGGAAACGTATCTTTTCAAGAATTATGATAAAAACGGCATTGAATTTTCGGGCGGAGAAACGCAGAAAATTGCGTTGGCAAGAGCGCTTTACAAAGATGCACCGTTCATCATTCTGGATGAACCCACAGCCGCGCTGGATCCTGTTTCCGAATATGAGGTTTACAGTAACTTTAATCGGATTTCGGGAGAAAAGACTGCGATTTATATCAGCCACAGGCTTGCTTCCTGCCGTTTTTGCGATAAGATTGCCGTGTTTGACCACGGTGAAATTATCCAAAGCGGTTCACATGATACGCTCGTTGACGATAAAAAAGGCAAATATTACGAATTATGGCGTGCACAAGCACAGTATTATACAGAACAAACGGTATAAATGACTCCCAAAAAGCTTGGATAATCGGAAAAAGACGGTTATCCAAGCTTATTTTTTAAAAATACTCTTGACAGCGTAACAATGTTATGCTATACTGTAATCGTAACAATGTTACGCAAAGAAACGGAGGTGTCGTATGGGAAATGAAAATCTGATTTCAAAAAAAGAACTGCTGGAGCGGTATCACATTTCCTACGGAGCGTTATACCGTTGGAAAAGAAAGGGGCTTATTCCCGACGAGTGGTTTCTGAAAAAAGCAACGGCAACGGGGCAGGAAACCTTTTTTCCCGAAAAGCTTGTGTGTGAAAGAATCGAACGGATTCAAAGCATGAAAGAGGATATTCTTCTGGATGAGCTTGCCAAACAGTTTTCGGGAGAAGAAAAGAAAAACGAATTTTTGGTTTTACAAACGGAATTCGGAGAAAAAAGTTTTCGTATGTGTGATGTGAAATCCATCGCTTTGACGGACAAAAACGGGAAAACGAGGGATATTACGGATTTGATTCAAAAAATATTGGAAGAAATTGACGGAGGTAAGGTATGAACATTTCGGGAAGCGGATATATCCCCGCAGGGGAATACAATGAAAACATTTCTATCAGCGGAAGCGGTAAAATCAACGGCAATTTGCGTTGTTTATCGATTTCCTGTTCCGGCTCCACAAAATCAGAAGGCAGCGTGTTTTGTAACGGGGACTTCAAATGCTCCAGTTCGGCTCATCTTAAAAAAGAATTACACGCAAAAAATATTACTACAAGCGGTTCTCTTCGGGTGGAAGACAATATTTTCTGCGAAAATATTGTCCGTGTTGCGGGAGGTATGGTTTGCAAAGGCAAATTGAAATCCGGTTCGGTTAGTTGCGCCGGAAGCATTGAGATTTCGGGAGATCTGGAAGCGGAAGAGTTTAAGTCGGCAGGAAAACTGATCTGCGGAGGTCTGCTGAATGCCGAAAAGATCAGTATTTCTCTTGACGGCACGAGCGGAAGCGTCGGCAGTATCGGAGGAAGTGAGATCAAGATTTACTGGGACCCGAAGAAACCCCGATCAAAAAAACTCGGTCGTATGCCCTTGTTTTCCAAATTGGTCAATGAAGGCACCGGCTGTTTCGTTGTTGAAGAACAGATCGAAGGCGATATGGTGGCAATCGAATGTGTGAAAACGCCGAAAGTTGTCGGCAGAGTGGTTGCGATCGGCGCAGATTGCGAAATTGACCTTGTGCAATACACCGAAGAAATTGAAGTACATCCCGATGCCAAGGTCGGTAAGATTGAAAAAATATAAATATAAAAAGCGGGCATTGCCCGCTTTTTATATTCGAAATCTCATTCTTTCGCTTAAATATACAATGGTTACCAAGGACGATTATGGCTTTCGTCATAACGAAACATAGCGATGTGTTCCGAGGTTAATTCATTTGTGTGTCTGTAGCCGCGTATGTAGTAATAAAAATCTTCCCTATATATATAAATGGTTTCGTATTTGTATAAGTGTTGCATGAATTCAGAAGAAGGTTCAGCGCTTGCAGAGACGGCTTCTTCTGATAGAATTTGGTCAAATGTTTTCCCAAAATGTTCAGGTAATAAAACATCTCCGCCGGCATTGGCAGATGCCATTTTATATTCTGAAATATTGTCGTCCAAATCTCCTGCAAAGACAAAAATTACATTTTCAAATTCCGGAACAACTACATTCATAGCTATCGGACTTTGTGCCGTTATTTTGTATTGGGGATATATAGCGTTAAATTCACTCCATGTGTATTGTTGCTGTAAAATATCATTCAAAATTACGGACAATGAGCTGTTTTGAGACGAAGAAGTGTTGTTTTGCAAAGAAATAAATTCTAAAAATTTGTTACCTTTTGTTTTTTCGGCGGCTTCCTTTATGGAGATGTACGGTTTGGATGAGGATAACTCATCGAATTTTTCTTTGCCGATGGATATTTTGTCGGAATCGGAAATCATATAATACATATTTTGTTGATTGATAGAATCATATCCTTCGGAGCCGTACTCAAATATCAAATTCAGCTTTGTTCCGTCTGCGGAAAGCGTATATTCCGAATATGACCAATGGTCTGCTCCGTTGCTGCCGCATACGTGCAGGATTTTATCATTGTCAATCCAACAGCTTTTTCGGGAATGAAAGTCATCCAGCATAAACGGGTTTCCGTAAACCATTGAAAAAACAGATAAAATCGTACCGTCATCCAGTAATAAAACCAATTCCGATTCGCCATCTCCGTTTAAATCACAGAATGCGTATCCGTAAGTGTTTTCCGATACGTTGCCAATCAGCGTTGCGCCGTAAAGCTCCGTATACCACTTTTGAGAAAAGTCAGCATTTCCGCTTTCCGTCGGGTTTTGATGGTTATGAACGATCTCTTTGTACATCTCTATTATCGAATCATATGGATTTGTTTTTGCCGTTGTTGTGATGTTTGTATTTTCCGATTTCATTGTAAAAAGCCAGTTTGCTCCGCTTTGTATATATTTTGCATTTGATTTTTCTACCGTTACATAGATACTGTTATCCCTAAAATCAATTTTGCCGGAAATACGGTTCCAGTCATCCTTAAATGAAATTTCCCCGTCTTTTACCGTTAGGTTCAAGTAAAAAGTAGTCAATCTATAGATACCTAATTGACATTTGATTTCGCCGTTATCTTGGGGAATAACGGTGAAATCATGCGGCGGGTTGAAATCGTCATACCACGTTCCGATATATTTTTCAAAAGAAAACGCCTCAGATTTTATTGCTCCATCGCTTGACGATGATAGCTTCTTTATTTCAAATTTAAAGTTGTCTGTGTTGTTGCCTGCAACGACGTATCCAACGGAACCGTTATAAAGAATTTTGTGCCAAGTGTATCCGGTTGCCGTTGCGCAATTTTTTTCAAGTATTTCTACGGTGTCCCCTTTATGTAGTTTTCCAAGACTTTTAAAGCTGGTTCCTGCTTCGGAACGAACATTTAGTGTATCAACGTCAACAAGGGTTCCGTACTCAACATAATTGCCGAGATATTTCGACATTTCATTGGTTTGCATTTGTTGAGGTATTGCAGGAACAAATGGGATGCCGGATTTTTTTGTTGTGGCGGTCGGATATTGTAAGAAAATATCATAACGATCTTTCAGGTGTGTTATTTCGTGTACCGTTGCAACACGTTTTACCTCATTTTCAATGATATAATATTCGCAGTTTACATCATCGTATCCATATTCAAGTAAGGTTTCAAGTTCTCCGCGATTTGTGATTTGCATTATTTTTGTGTATGAATTTTCTCCTTTCCCATATCCGGTTTTATAGAATATTCCATTTTGATCCAATGAAACATAATGATTATTGAAAGAAAACTGATCGAGCAATACGGGTATTTCGTTCATTTGTGTGAAAACGGCATAAATATGGTACTGATCGTCCATTAAAATTAATTCTGTTTGAGTGTCACCATTAATATCATAAATGGCATAACCCATCTGAGTTTGGTTTCTATGTGAATTAATCACAAGGGATTGTAAAGCCGTTTCTATTGTATAATCATTTGTATCAAAGTACTCTCCGATGGTATGAGTAGCCTCTTCATTATGTTCGTTTGAAAGCAAAATTCGATATCTCTTCAAAATATCATCGTAACTATGAAACTTTACTTTTTTTGAAATGTTATCTTCGAGTAAGAGACTGTAGTCATTTTTTACCATTTGTATCGCGTCAATTTCAAAATTCGTTTCTGTGGACAACTGAGAATCGGTTGAATTTTCCGAATGAATGCTATCTTTATGATTACAAGAAGTTGCCGTGCTAAGCACCGCACAGCAAAGTAAAACGGATAATACTGTTTTTTTGTTCATTTTTTCCTCCATTTATTTTTCTTTTATTTTGAGTATGATAGAAAACTTCTAAAAATCAGTTCTTGAAAATGAATTTTATTGTTGAACTGCACAAAATTCATTCTATCATAGAACTAAATGAAATGCAAGAAAAAGAGAATTTTTTTAAAAAATATTAAATTTTGAAAATAAATAGCGAGGACACCGATTTTAGAATCGTGCTCTTCGGTACCGCCTTCTGTTTCTTGACAAGGAGAAATTGTTGCAAGCCCAAAAAGAATGATTGTTGCCGTCAAGATGAAAAAACGAGTAAAATTTTAATTTTTTCAGAAAATCCTCCTGAAAATTTAGATAAAAAATCAAGATTCTTATCTTTAACATATTTTTGGAGGATTTATGAAAATTTACGATTATAACGGAAAAAAGAATATTTGCGGCGAACGTGTTCACGAAGCTCGCAACCGTCAACATTTGACACAGAACGATTTGGCAGCACGGTTACAGGTTGCGGGGATAACTATCGAAAGAGACAGTATATCTCGTATCGAAATAGGGACACGTTTTGTTGCTGACTATGAATTGCGGGAGCTTGCCAAACTCTTAAATGTATCTGTGGATTGGCTTTTGGGGATACAGTAAATAAAAGGCAATATCAAACCGATTTTGGAATGATATTGCCTTTTTATATCTATGTTATTTTGCGGCGTTGCTTTTTGCAATGTCATTCATCCAACGCACACAATCGTAGGTCCAATCGTTGACAGCGGGATAGGACCGGCCGACGATCTCGTTGCAAAGGGAAGCGCCGTGCTTACCTTCGGGATAAATGTGCATTTCAAACGGAATCTTGCAGTCGGCAAGCCGTTTTGCAAAGACGAGCGCATGTTTGACCGAAACGCCTTCATCGGTACGGGTGTGCCAGATAAATGCCGGAACGGTTTTTTCGGAAACCCGATAGTCGGGAGAAACGGCACGCTGGGCTTCGGGATCGCGGTTGTTGCCGAGAATTTTTTGAAAAGAACTCTTATGTCCGTGAACGTCGATGGAAGTGACCGCATAGGAAAGAATCATTCCCGTGGGGCGGTTATAGCCTTTTTCCATGCCGAGAAGTGCTTCGATCTCGTCGTTGTCCCACATCGTACCCAGAGAAGCGGCAAGATGTCCTCCTGCGGAAAAGCCGATAACGAAAACGTTTTCGGAATCCACGTGAAGCTCTTCCGCATGGTCGCGGATATATTTCATTGCGGCGGAGGCATCCAAAAGAGGTGTCGGCCAAAGCGGATTTCCCGTTGCCAAGGTGGTATATTCCAGAATAAACGCATTAAAACCGGAAGCTAAAAAATGATGTGCGATCGGTTCGGATTCGATGCCTGCGCAGGCAGTATAACCGCCGCCCGGAAGAATCAGAATGGCTTTTCGTTTGTCATTGAATGGCAAAGCGGGATGCGTTCCCGCAACATAGGTTGTCAGAGTGATATTCGGACGGTCAGGGAAAAGGGATATGATTTCGGTTTTATGAGGTGTAAACATAGATAAGTCTCCTTTTGCTCATATCGCTATTTTTTAAACAAGCCTTAGGTTTTGCTGTCATTTCTTCTTAAAAGGGGAAGCAGATCAAAGACGGTCTTAACGGGAATCAACGTGGTTTCGGGAGAAACTTTGAGTTCCGTTTTTCCGAGATTACGGCTGGGAATCACGATTTTTTTAAAGCCGAGACGCTCGCCTTCTCTGACACGCTGTTCAATACGGGAGACGGCTCGGACTTCTCCCGAAAGGCCGATTTCTCCAATGCAAAGCAGATCGTCGGGCAAGGGAATATCACGCAGACTGGAGATCATGGCACAAGCCATACCCGCATCCGATGCGGTTTCTTCGATCTTAATTCCGCCGATGACGTTGATATAAACATCCGAAGAAGAAAAACGCAGTCCAAGCCGCTTTTCCAGAACGGCAAGAATCAGATAAACACGGTTATAATCAATACCCGTGGACATTCGTTTTGGTGAAGGAAAGACGGTTGTTGTTGCCAAAGACTGTATCTCCGCAATGATCGGTCGTGTACCCTCAATAACGCAGACGGCGCAGTTACCCGAAACGCCCTGCGGACGGTCGGCAAGCAACATTTCCGAAGGACTTGCCACTTCCTGTAAGCCCTTTTCCGTCATTTCAAAAACACCAAGCTCGTTGGTGGAGCCGAAACGGTTTTTGATTGCACGGATGACACGGCAATTCTGGCGGCTTTCGCCCTCAAAATAGAGAACAGTATCTACCATATGCTCCAGCACCTTCGGTCCGGCGATACTACCTTCTTTATTGACATGGCCGACGAGAAGAACGGCGGTATTTTCAGTTTTTGCTTTTCCGATGAAAACACCTGCGCATTCACGGATTTGAGTAACGCTTCCGGGAACGGTGTTGCTTTCATTGTGGTACATCGTCTGAATGGAGTCCACGATGAGAATATCGGGATTCAATTTGGTCATGCTTTTGAGAATTTTTTCTACGTTGGTTTCCGTCAGAACGTAAAGCTTTCCGCTTTTGAGCCCCAAGCGTTTGGCGCGCATGGAAATCTGAGAAACGGATTCTTCTCCCGAAACGTAAAGCACCGTGCGGTCTGCCGCAAGGCTTGCGCAGATTTGCAGAAGAAGCGTGGATTTACCGATGCCCGGTTCGCCCGAAAGCAAAACCACGGAGCCTTCCACAAGGCCTCCGCCCAGCACGCGGTCAAATTCTCCGATTCCCGTGCTTCGGCGCAAATAATCGGGAAGCGGTTCTCCCGTCAGCTGACGGGGTTCGGAATCTCCTGAGGTTCCTGCAAGCATGGAATGTCTGCGTGCGGCGGGAGAGGATGATTTTTCGGGTGTTTCCTGCTCGTATGTTTCTTCCGAAAAGGTGTTCCAATTTCCGCATTGCGGACATCTTCCCATCCATTTTGCACTTTGATAATCACATTCCGAGCATACGTAAACGGTTCTTGCTTTTTTCATTTTCTTTTACCGGATAAAATTCGTGCGGAGCTTAGGTTCATATTCGGGATATTTCACACCCGCCGCTTTTCCCGCTTCAATCGAGCGGAGGAGCCACGTCATATTTTGCGCGAGCACGCGAACGGTTTGCAGACCTTCTTCATCGCGTAGAACTTCTTCGGGCGTGTTGCCGTGGACCTGATTCCAATATTGAGAGGTTACGACGGGCATATTGGTCATCATGAAATATTTATTGATGATCTCAAATGCAGCGGAAGCGCCGCCTCTTCTGCAAGATACGACGGTTGCCGCGGGTTTGCCTTTCATTTTACCGCCTGCCGCATAGAAAAGACGGTCAAGAAAAGATGTGATCTGTCCCGAAACACCCGCATAATAAACGGGAGAACCAACGATCATACCGTCAATTTCATCAAGCTGATCAATCACATCGTTGACAGTATCGTTATAAACGCAATATCCGGTTTTTCTGCAACCGCCGCAAGCAACGCATCCTGCAACGGGTTTTTTACCGAAATAAATGATTTCCGTTTCAATTCCGTTTTGTTCAAAAACTTTGCGCGCTTCATTCAACGCGGTATAGGTACAGCCGAATTCGTTCGGGCTGCCGTTAATCAGTAATACTTTCATGGTAAACCTCTTTCAAAATAAAATTCTATATCTATATTATATATTGCGGCGCGTATAAAATCAATCGCATTTTGGTTTTATTTCAATCTTTTTCAATCGAAGTGTGCGTAAAACTTCTTTTGTTTCGGGAGAAATGCGGAAACTGTCGCACGCTTTGGAAATGGTTTTATTATGAACCCATGCAGAAAGCCTCGTTTCTTTCAGATAGGGTAAGGTTGCATCGTATTGCTTGATGAGCGCTTCCGCAAAGAGCCATGCTTTTGCCATTTCAGTATAATAGGAATCCAAAGAAACGGCAGCCGCTTTTTCAAGATATATGGGAGAAAAATCATCATCAAGGTAATGCTTCATTAGCATAACAAGACCGAAACGGGCGGTATATACGTGATTGGAAGAAAGCCATTTTTCAATAAAGGGGAGTAAATTTTTTTTGTGCTTGGCGAAGATTTTCGGAGACATCGTATCACAAGTCGCCCAATTGTCCACGTATGGCAAAAATAAATCCAAAGCTTCTACGGTTTTTTCGAAATCTCCGATGGTTTCAATCAAAAAAGCGTGGAGATTGTTTTCTTCGTAATAGGTGTGCGGTAAATTTTCCATAAAAGCGGAAGCTTCTTCGGTTTTTGCAAATTCACGCGCGAAACGTCGGAGTACGGGGGTGCGTATGCCGATGATAGTTTCGCTTGATACGGTAGGCATCAGCTTTTCTTGAAAAGTTTTATATTTTATATCCTGTAAGGCAAAGAGTTGTTTTTGGATATTATTCATATTTTTCTCCTATGTAGAGAAAACGCGGGATTTTTTCTCCGTTTTGTTCTACCTGCTCCATCCAGAGAGAAAGCGGTCTGCCCCAGATATCGCCTTCTCCGTAAAGTGCGCGGTAAACGACCATATCCTCCATAGTTTCGGAATGCTTTGCAACGGCAAGAGCTTCATAGAAATTTCCTTTGAAATGGCGGTAAACGCCGAGAGAAATCGTTGTTTTTTTCATTGTTGTTTCACTTTCGTTTTTTGATAGAAAAATTCCTGTGGCGGAAAATTTCCACCACAGGAGATTCTTGTGTGGGTTAAAATTTATTTATTACGCGAAAATCATCAATTTTTCGGAACGTAAATGCGGAGCGCGTTGATATCCGCATAGGAAAGCGCGGATGCTTCGCCTGCGGCAGCGATATTGAATGCACGATAGTTGTAGGAACCCCACCAAGCATCGTCAACGATAACGGTGGCTGCGTTTGTAACGTCGGGGCGTGCCGCATTGGAAACGGTAAGATCGGTCCAGCCTTCGGGACGGTATTCATAACCGGATTTCAAGGAAATTACGGTGCCGTTGGGAAGGTCGGTTTTATCGAAGATCTGTGTTGCGATGTACTTGGGAAGTGCATCGGAGCTGTAAGTTTTGCCGTAATACAAACCGGAAGCGTTTGTGGATTTGTAGAATGCCGCGAGTGTCAGATCGAGATTCAAAACCTGATAAGCGGAAGCATCCTTGCCTGCGGCAGAGAGAACAGCAATGTCTTCCTGTGTCAGGGCAGAATATTTTTCAAATTTAGGTGTCTTTTTGGGCACGTAAATGCGGAGCTTATCCAAGTCAGATTCTTGCAATTCCGTATTTGCGGTAGTAGATTTCAAATTGAAAGCGCGATATTGGAAAATATTCCACCAAGCATCGTCAACGATCGTTGTTTGTGTGGATTTTTGAGGAGCAAGGTTTGCAGGAGTTCTCTGTCCGAGACTAATCCATGCTTCGGGACTGAATTCATAACCGGGAGCAATGGAAATGATTGAACCAACGGGAAGCTGATCGCGTGTAAAGATATTGGAAGCGGCGTTATAGGGGAGAGATTTGTTGGTGGGTGAAAGCTTAACATTCAGTTTCTTTGAATGGTTTGTGCAGGAGTAAAGTGAACGAAGTTCCATATCCAGATCCAGAACAAGATAATCATCAGGGTTATAGCCGAGTGCGATGATCGCTTGTTTATCAGCATCCGTCATTTCTTCGGTAACGATGGGCTTTTTGGTATAAATGGAAGGTGTAACCGTCAGAGGATTTTTGATTGCTTGATTGACGGCATAGGCAATTGCGGCTTGGTCTTCCGCGATTTTCGGATAATCTTCGGGTACCCAATCGATATATCTGGCATCGATACCGGTAAAGAAGGAGAACCATGTGAGCGCGGTTGTATATCTGCCGATATCCAAGCTCATATGATAACCGTCTCGGGTAATTGCGTCATCCAGATAGGATGTGCGCAGGTTTTGAACGGCAGTGCCTGAGGGAATTGCGCCGCTGATCAGATCATATTTTGCTACGTGATCATTGAAAGTGGAAATGATGGCGTTATACATTTGCATCTGGCTGTTTCCGTAAGCGGGGAAGCCTGTGTGGGAAGAAGAGAACTGGTATGCCCAGGTTGAATGCCAATAAATTTTTGCGTCGGCATTCGTTTTATTGGTGTTGATATAATTCAGAATGTTCTGGAGATTGCCGAGCGTATTCGGATTACCGCTGTCCTGGCTGACCTGTTGAACGGTAATGTAATCCCAGTCTTCCAATTTAAGTGCATGAAGAATGGATTTTTCTTTATTTGTTTCCCATTTTCCGCTCTTGTTATAATAGAATGTATACTTTTCAGCGTTTTTACTCATATTTTCCCAATGGGTATCAAGAGAACAACCGCCAATATAAAGGTTGCCGATGACAACTTCGTCAATTCCTGCATCGTGGAAAATATCCCAAAGATATTGCGTTGCATCTTCGCTGAAACTGTTGCCGATTGCAAGAATTTTAATGGATTGGGGAATGGTTTCGGGTTGTTGCATGGGTTCTTCTGTGACGGAAGATTCTTCCGTTTCGGAAGAAGAAGTGGATTCCGAAGAGGAAGAGGATTCAGAAGAGGAAGAGGAGGTGGATTCTCCGTTAGGGGTGCTTTCAGAGGTGTTATTTGCGTTGTTGTTCGAACAGCCGCAGAAAAGTACTGCCGCCATGCAGAAGACGAGGACGAAGCAAAGTAAGCGTTTCATGAAAAATCTCCTTTATGTAAATGATGATTTGAAAAATTCAAAAACGGGAGATGTTCTCCCGTTTTTGATATGCTTTTGGGATGATTATGGATAAATTTTATAAAACTTATCTTTGAACGCGGCCGGAACCGTCGCCTTTCATCAATGTGGTAACTTCATCAACGGAAACATAGTTGAAGTCGGTTTCGATGGAGTGTTTGAGACAGGAAGCTGCAACTGCGAATTCAATGGTTTTCTGACAGTCAAAGCCGTTCAGAAGTCCGTAGATCAAACCTGCGCCGAAGGAGTCGCCGCCGCCAACACGGTCAACGATGTGAACCGCGTATTTCTTGGAGAAGTATGCTTCGCCGTTTGCATAAAGCATAGCAGCCCAATTGTTATCGTTTGCGGAAATGCTTTCGCGGAGTGTGATGGCAACCTTTTCAAAGCCGAAACGGTCGGAAAGCTTCTTAGCAACGTCGATGTAGCCTTCTCTGTTGAGTTTACCGCCTTCTACATCGTTGTGATCGGGTTTGATGCCGAATACTTTTTCAGCATCTTCTTCGTTTGCAATGCAAACGTCAACGTACTGACAGAGCTCGCCCATAACCTTGCCTGCTTTTTCGCTGGACCAGAGTTTTTTGCGGAAGTTCAGGTCGCAGGAAACCTTGATGCCTTTTTCTTTGCAGACTTTCAACGCATCGAGTGTGATTTCAGCAACGGTGTCGCTGAGGGCGGGAGTGATACCCGTGAAGTGGAACCATTCTGCGCCGTCAAGGATTGCGTTCCAATCGAAGTCAGAGCGTTCTGCCATGCTGATGGAAGAATACTTACGGTCGTAAATAACCTTGGAAGCGCGCTGAGAAGCGCCTTTTTCAAGATAGTAGATGCCCATTCTTTCGCCGCCGCGAACGATGTCCTTGGTATCAACGTCTTCAACGCGGAGTGCGCGGATACCCATGTCGCCGATGGAATGTGCGGGGAATTTGGAAACGAACGATGCGTTCATGCCGAAATGCGCAAGAGAAACGGCAACGTTGGCTTCTCCGCCGCCGAAGCTTGCTTCAAAAGCGTTGGCCTGTTCAAAGCGGAGATAACCCGCAGGATTCAAACGAAGCATCAATTCACCAAAACAAACAATTTTTCCCATTTTTTGTGTCCTCCGTAATATATTATAAATTTTTAATTTTCATCTTTTTGCAAATAAAGATGCGTACAGTCGAAGAGCGCCTGCGAATCAATGGACGTTCCCGCGCAGGAAATATCTTTGAAATGACCGCAATTTTTGCAAGAGATCCGCACGCTGTCGCGTGTTTGGTCAACGAGAAAATCTCCTTCTCCGTCCGGACAGCCGCAATGAATATTGTTTTCTTCGGCAAGGTCGCCGAGGACGAAGAGAATCATATCCCGAATGTGCTCGTCGCCGTAAAGATTGTCGCCTTCATTGGCTTCGTGAACGTTGGAAAGTTCGGTATCATCGATCATACTGCGCAATTCTTCATCCGAAACCTCAACGGCTTTCATCACTGCGCCTTTGGAACCGATGAAAAGAATATCCACGCCTGCATAAGCGCAAGGGAAAGTGAAGAGTTCTCTGTTCAGAATGAGACTGCGGGAAACGATATAGTGGTGCGGAGAAGGGCAGAAGATGCAAGGAACGGTCAAACGGATTTTATCATCGTCCGTTTTTTGCATCAACAGCTCGGAACAGCCGCAAGTACATTTTAGTTTGATCATATCGCCTGAAAGCGCCAGCGCGCCGACGACGCTGAAAACAGTTGCGCCGCATTCGGGACAGCGGTAAGCAACGGTTGTGTCCTTAGGTTGTAAAATCATCTGGATGATAACCTTTCTTTGAAAAATAGGGAATCAAAGATCCCCCATCTTTATTATGCATCAAAAACGCCGTTTTGTCAAGGAAATTCAAAAGCGATTTACTTTAATATTTAAAAAACATCGTTTTTCTATTGTCTTAGAATAAAAAATATGATATAATACTTAAATCTTAATAAATATACATTTATAAAACGGAGAGAAAATGCTTATGATAAAACCAATTCAAAAGGACGTTTTCTTTTTGAGAAAGAAAGCAGAACCCGTAACGAAAAAGGATATTCCCATTGCTGACGATCTAAAGGATACTTTGCTTGCCCATGCGCATGAATGTGTGGGAATGGCGGCAAATATGATTGGATACAATAAGCAATTGATCGGATTTTTCCATGAAGGCGTTTATATGGAAATGTTCAATCCCCGTCTTGTTTCCAAGGCGGTGCCGTATGAAACGGAAGAAGGGTGTCTTTCTTTGACGGGGATCAGAAAAACAACCCGATACCGTATGATAACCGTTCGGTATCAAACGAGAAATTTTGAAGAAAAGCAGCAGATGTTTATGGGCTTTTCCGCGCAGATCATTCAACATGAACTTGACCATTTGAGCGGTATTATCATTTGAGATCGGATTTTTAAATTTATTTTTTGAAAAAGGATGGTAGACGGTTTATGACAACGGTAATGAAAAAACTTTTCGGAAGAGGACGGAAAGACGTGGATATGACGAGCGGAAATATTTTCCGTCATCTTTTTCTTTTCGCCATGCCTCTTTTAATCGGTAATATTTTCCAACAACTTTACAATATGGTGGATACGTGGGTTGTTGGCAATTACGTCAGTGACGAAGCGTTTTCCGCCGTTGGCACGGTAGGTCCGATTACCTATCTTTTGATCGGCTTTTTTCTTGGATTTTCGAGCGGCGCAAGCGTAGTCATTTCTCAATTCTACGGCGCGAAGCGTTACGATAAGGTTCGTAGCGCGGTACATACGGCAATCGTGATGACATTTCTTCTCGGTATTGTTTTCACGGCTGTCGGTATACTGATGGTGCCTTTGATGCTCACGCTGATGAATACGCCCGATTCGGTCAGACCCGAAGCAACGGAATATCTGACCATTTACTTCGCGGGTATTCTCGGGTTGATGATTTATAACATGGGGTCCGGCATTTTACGTGCCATCGGAGATTCCAAGAGACCGTTCTACTTCCTGGTGGTATCCGCTGTTACCAATATCGTGCTTGACCTTGTTTTTGTTCTTAAATGCAATATGGGTGTTGCAGGCGTTGCTTGGGCAACGGTCATTGCGCAGGCACTTTCCGCTGTTCTCGTTATGCTTACGCTTTTCCGTACAAGCTCTTGCGTGAAAATTTCGTTTGCTTATTTGCGATTGGATAGGGAAATGCTTGCAAAAATCGTCAAACTGGGCATTCCCGCAGCTTTACAAATGGCAATCACTTCATTTTCCAATATTTTCGTGCAATCCTATATCAATTATTTCGATAAATTCGCTATGGGCGGTTGGACGGCATATTCCAAAATTGACCAACTGATTCTTCTTCCCATGCAGTCCATCGCGTTGGCTTCCACAACCTTTGTGGGACAGAATCTCGGCATCGGTAATGAAGAACGTGCGAGAAAAGGTGTTAGCACGGCGCTGTTCATGGCAGTGGTATCCACGGTAATTCTGATGATTCCCGTTATGATTTTTGCGCCGCAAGCAGTTTGGTTTTTTAACAAAGAACCCGAAGTGATTGAATTCGGAACGCTCTTTATCCGTTGGCTTTCTCCCTTTTACGTGCTTTCTTGTGCCAATCAGATCTACGCCGGCGCACTCCGCGGTTCGGGCAATACCAAAGCGCCGATGATTATTATGTTGATTTCCTTCGTCGGCTTCCGACAGGTTTATTTGTTCGTTATGAAAAATTTCATTTCCAATACCATTCTGCCCATTTCCATGTCTTATCCGGCAGGCTGGTTGCTTTGCAGTACGCTGATGTTTATTTATTTCCGTAAAGCAAATCTCAGCAAGAGCAGATTGGTCAAGGATTAAAGTTCAATACAAGGAGAAAATATCAATGGCTGTTATTACAATTGTGGGCGCGGGTATGATGGGCTCTGCGCTGGCTTTTCCCGCGAGTGAAAACGGAAACGACGTTCGTCTTGTGGGAACGCCTCTTGACAGGGAAATCATCGACACCTGTTTGAAAACGGGACGGCATCCGAAATTTGAAAAAGATTTTCTGCCCGGTGTGCAATATTTTCAGATCGAGGAACTTTCCTCTGCACTTTGCGGTGCGGATCTGGTCATTGGAGGTGTCAGCAGTTTCGGTGTGGAATGGTTTGGAGATTTTGTGCTTCCGAAGATTGAAGATTCGATTCCCGTGCTTTCCGTTACCAAAGGACTTTGGGATACGGAGGAAGGAGAATTGCTTTCCTATCCCGATATATGGAAGAAAAAAACGGAAGCCATGGGAAAAAAGCTTTCCATCAATGCCATCGGCGGTCCGTGTACGAGTTATGAGCTTGTTGCGCATGACCAAACGGAGGTTGCTTTTTGCGGAGAAGACATGACCGTTCTCCGTCGGTTGAAAAAATGGATGGAAACCGATTATTATCACATCAGCCTTTCTACCGATGTGCTTGGCATTGAAAGCGCCGTTGCTCTGAAAAACGGATATGCGCTCGGTATTGCGCTGACCATTGGTTTGAATCAGAAAGAGTTCGGTATTGAAAGTCCTTTGCATTACAATTCGCAAGCTGCCGTATTCGGTCAGGCGTTCAAGGAGATGTATAAACTGCTTGAATTACAGGGCGCGTGGAGTTTGGAAAATATTGCGGTCGGGACGGGAGATCTTTACGTAACCGTTTACGGCGGCAGAACCCGTCTTGTGGGTATTCTGCTTGGCAGAGGTATGAACATCGATGAAGCCAAAGAAGCGCTGAGCGGTGTAACGCTGGAATCTTTGGTTGTTGCGAAGCGCGTGGCAAGAGCAATCAGAATCAAAGCTTCGAAAGGAAAAGCAAATCTTGCGGATTTTCCGTTGCTCATACATGTGGATGAAATTATATCCGAAGGAAAAGCGGTTAGTATTCCTTGGAACTCTTTTACTTTTGAAAAATAACAATTTTATATAAAAAATCACATAATGTTCATATTCTGTTCATAAATGTGCTATATACTTTTGAATATAAAAACAATTTACGGGAGGTATTTTATGCTTACACTGAAGGATATTCATAAAGATTATCCTGCCGGCGATATAAAAGTGGCGGCGCTTCGCGGCGTTTCCATTTCTTTCAGAAAGAGTGAGTTCGTTTCCATTCTCGGTCCCTCCGGATGCGGAAAAACAACTTTGCTGAACATTATCGGCGGACTCGATCAATATACAAGCGGCGACCTTGTGATTGACGGAAGATCTACAAAAAATTTCAAGGATGCGGATTGGGACGCTTACAGAAACCATTCGATCGGTTTCGTATTTCAAAGCTATAATCTGATTCCGCATCAAAGCGTGCTTTCCAACGTTGAGCTTGCGCTGACCATTTCGGGCGTTTCCAAATCGGAACGCCGCCGCAGAGCAAAAGAGGCTTTGGAAAAGGTTGGACTCGGAAGCGAACTGAATAAGCGCCCGAACCAGATGTCGGGCGGACAAATGCAGCGCGTTGCCATTGCGAGATCGCTGGTCAATAATCCCGAGATTTTGCTTGCGGACGAGCCGACGGGCGCGCTCGATTCGGAAACCAGCGTGCAGATCATGGAGCTTCTCAAAGAGATTGCGAAAGACCGTCTGGTTATTATGGTTACGCACAATCCCGAACTTGCCGAAACGTATTCCACGCGAATCATCCGCATTATCGACGGTAAGATCATCGGCGATACGAATCCTTACGAAGAACCGCAGGAACAAGCGGCTGAACAGGAAGCAACCGTACAGACAAAAAATAAAAAAGAAAAGCGTCTTAGAAATCGCTCCATGTCTTTCGGAACGGCTCTTGCGCTTTCATTGAACAATTTGCGCACGAAAAAAGGAAGAACCATTTTGACAAGCTTTGCAGGTTCCATTGGTATCATCGGTATTGCTTTGATTCTTGCTATTTCCAACGGCGTGACAAATTATATCAACCGCGTGCAGGAAGATACGCTGTCCAGTTATCCGATTACCATTCAAAAGGAAACGGCGGATCTTTCCAGCATTCTTACAAACCTGATGGGTTCTAATACATCCTCCGATCAAGGCGGTTTGAAACATGGTCTGGATGCCGTTTATGCAAACCGCGTGATGTATGAACTTCTGGATACGCTTGCCAATATAGAAGTTCAGACCAATAACCTCAAAGCATTCAAGCAATATATTGAAAGTACGCCCGGTTTCCAAGAGTTTGCGAGTGCGATCGACTATTCATATGCATTGGATTTTCATATTTATACGAAAGATAAAGATGGATCCATCATAAAATCCGATATCAGTGCCTTGATGAAAGAACTGATGGGAATGAATTCGACTTCGTCTGATGATCTTGGTATGTTTGTAAGCTATAATATATGGGAAGAAATGCTGAAAGGCAAAGACGGAGAACTGATTAACCCGCTTTTCTACGATCAGTATGATTTGATTCACGGTTCTTGGCCGACGGCGTACAATGAAATCGTTCTCGTTGTGGATGAAAATAACGAAATCAGCGACGTCGTGCTCTATTCTCTCGGTTTGAAGACCACGGAGGAAATGCGTGAAGAATTGAAGCAGTCTATGGAGGGCAATTTGGAAAATATGCCTACCGAGAGCTGGTCTTATGAAGAAATTTGCAGTATGACCTTCAAGATGATCTTGCATCCTGATTTTTATCAGAAAAATGAAAAAGACGGTACGTACAGCAATCTCAGTACAACCCAAGCGGGTATTGAGGTTCTTTATAATTCCGATAAACCCATAGAATTGAAGGTTTCGGGTATTATCCGTCCCAATGAAGATACTGTAGCTTCCATGCTGAAGGGTTCTATCGGTTACACAACTGCTTTGACGGAATATGCTATCCAACGCGCAGCAGAAAGCGAAATCGTAAAAGCGCAGCTTGCAAATCCCGGACAGGATATTTTTGTAGGACTTCCTTTCAAAACGGGTGATGCGGAACTTTCCGCTGCGGAAAAAGCAGTTTTGATCAAAGAATATTTTGCTTCTCTTTCCACAGAAAAAAAAGCGGAGATTTATATTGACATCAAATCCAAAATCCCCGCGGATATGCTGGAGACGATGACCGAGATGGCTTTGGCGCAGTATTCCGAGGAAGATTTGCGCAAGCTGGCTGTTCAGGCTTATGCGGAGCAGATGGGTATTACCGATACAACCGAAATCGAAAAGCATATCAATGCAATGAGCAAAGAAGAATTGGTTGAGGCAATGAGAGAAGGTATTTCCAATGAGGTTGCGGCGCAGTATGAGGCGGCTATGCGCGCTCAGCTCGGCGCACAGCCTGCCGAAGTTCTTGCAGGGCTTTTCGATCTTGAAACCTTTACGGAAGAACAGTATGCGGAATTTTTCGATCTCTATATGCCTCCCACACATTCCGATTCCACATATGAATACAATCTTTCCAAGCTTGGTTACGTGGATTTGGATTCGCCGACTGCTATCAATATCTATACCGCCACATTTGCGGATAAAGACGAAATTTCTGCTTTGATTACGGAATATAACAACAAGGTTTCCGAGGATGACAAAATCAATTATACGGACTTTGTTGCTCTCCTCATGAGTTCCATCACTCTGGTTATTAATGCGATTTCTTATGTGTTGATTGCGTTTGTCAGCGTATCGCTTGTGGTTTCTTCCATTATGATCGGTATCATTACCTATATTTCCGTATTGGAAAGAACCAAAGAAATCGGTATTCTCCGTGCAATCGGCGCTTCCAAGAAGGACATTTCCCGTATTTTCAATGCGGAAACAGCGATTGTCGGTTTCACAGCGGGTATGATGGGCATTGGTGTTACCTTGATTCTTATCATGATTGCAAATCCCATTCTCCATGCGGTTACGGGTATCGGCATTCTGAATGCAAGTCTTCCTGTTCTCGGCGCGGTCATTCTTGTGGCTCTCAGCGTCGGTCTGACGTTGATTGCAGGTCTTGTTCCTTCCCGACTTGCGGCAAAGAAAGACCCCGTTGTTGCATTGCGTACAGAATAAAAGCGGCGAATCGCCGCGGATGGTTGCTTGCCTATCCAAGTTTCATCCGTATTCAAACAATGCAAAACGGCAAGGTTGATTTTGGGCAATATCATATAGTAAAAAATCGGCGAATCGCCGCGGATGGTTGCTTGCCTACCCAAGTTTCGTTTGTATTCAAATAATGCAAACGGAGAAGCTGTTTTTGCGCAACTACCCATATCTTAAAAAGAATAAAGAACGGAAAACCCGAAGAAATTTTGAATTTCTTCGGGCTTTCGTTTTAACGGTTATTTAGTTGTTCGGAAATCAGGCGATAAACTTCATGCACGTTATCAATCATGAAAAATGCGGTAACGGCGCTTTTTTTCACGTTGTCAAGATTGATCGTTCTTTTTCGATTCCATCCGCGGTTGTATTCGGTGTAAATCTGTTCTTCCGCAAAGCGGATGGTTCCGCGATTGCCGTTGACCGATTCCAGATTGACCGAGTAGAGCGCGGAGAAAACATATTCCGTGCAATTCGTGCCGTTTCGGTCATGCGTAATGATGATGGCGCGATAGTCGGTAACGGCGTAAACGGCAGTTTTCAGGAGATTTCGTCTGCCGAAAAATATGCCGTAGAACATAAATCCGCCGAAGAAGATAAAGAACAATCCGAAAAGACCGAACGCGCCTCCTGCCGCCGTAGCGGAAATTGTCCAGAATACGGCAAAGCTCATCCAGAAAATTGCAAAGATCGGCAGAATCGGAGATGTTTGAGTGGCGGGAATTTTTCCGGGTGTTCCCGTCCAGAGCACCGTTTCGCCCGGGTGTAAAAAAGGCTTGATTTCTGAATACGGATCGCGTTGCATCATTATCTTCTCAGATATTTTTCGAAGCCGTCAGCCGCTGCGGAAACACGCTGGTAATCGTTGGTCAGAATGGTATCTGCGCCGAGCTCCAGATAATGGCGCGCTTCTTCCACGGTATCGGCATAGAATACGTTGACAACAATATTATTATCATGCGCTTTTTTGATGGTTTTTTCCACGTAGTCGGGTTCGTTTTTCTTGAAGTGAGGCTGATAAAGCTGAATCTTTTTACAATCATATTTGATTGCTTTTTCGACAAGGTCTTCGAAAGGATCATTGGTTGCGCCTGCGCAACGGACAATATCGGGAGCCAATTGCTGAAGCTGTCCGAGGATTGCGGGATTGCCGCTCATAAAATAGGAATATTTTCTGCAATCGTATTTGTCAATCAGACGGACGATTTCCGTGAGCATTTCTTCGGGAACGGGATTGATATCATCCATGGACTTGATGTGAATATTCATGACGGTATGACAAGCGAATTTTTTGAGAATGTCTTCGAATGTGGGAACTTTGAGACCGGTGAATTCTGCTCCGTGCTTGATACCGAAATCATATTGCAAAAGTTCGGGATAAGTATATTTCCAGATGGCATCGTAACCGGTAGAAACACGGCTGAGCCACGGGTCGTGACTGGAAACGATGGTTCCGTCTTTTGCCATCCAGAGGTCGAATTCGATTTCTTCCGCGCCGAGGGCAATTGCTGCGCCGAAAGCGGGCATACTGTTTTCGGGAGCAATGGTGTTGAATCCTCTGTGCGCGCACATTCTGGGATATGCCATAATTTCATCGTGGCGAACGATCGCGCTGCCACCGGGGCGGTATTTCCAGGGTCTGCGTCCCGCTTCGATATAAGCGTGATGGGTTGCGGGGGGATTGCCGAAGCCTGCCGCTTTCAGATAGCGCTTGTGGGGGTCAAATTCCGCACAGGCATGGCCGACGTCGTTTTTCATGTTCAAAAGCATCTTACCGTCGGGAGCCGCAATCAGACTGCATCCGCCGACGGGAGAATCCGCGCCAAGGCTGACGGAGGAACGAACGACGTAAGCATTGGTATTATAAGCGCAGAATCTTGCCAGAATTTCCAGAGCATCGTGAGAGTCGCTTCTCTGATATGCGCAAGCAATGATAACTTCGGGATTATATCTGCCGATATTTGCGAATGCTTCATAGAAATAGAAATCGTAACAAATGAGGAATCCGTAGCGAACGCCGTCCACTTCCAGAATTGTGGGTTCGCTGTGTTCCCATGTGTAATCCTTATCCAATTCGTATACATTCATTTCGGAGGGAACGAGATGCTGCTTGGAATAGGTTCCTGCAATTTCGCCGTTTTTGCTGAAAGCGACGGTAGTATTGCGAAGACCGGTGGGATGAGGATAAATGCAGTTGATGAAAACCGTTGCGTTGCAGCGTTTTGCGGTTTCGGAAGCTTTGTCAATGAGTGCTTTGCTGTATTTTGCATAGCTTGCTTCCATTTCTTCTTTTGTTTTTGCCAGGCAGGGAACGTTGGAATATTCGGGCAAAACGATGATATCCATCGTCTCATCGCATTTGTCAAGCTCTGCAAGCTCCCATGCGAAAAGCGCATCGGATTCGGAAAAATCCAAACTGTAAGCCGGTTGAACAACACATACTTTCATTTTGATCTAATACCTTTCATAATTTTTTATTTTTTTAAGAAAAAAGCGGTCTTTTTTCTTTTGTTGACAGTATTAATTTTGTTTTTGTACGCTTTTATATTCGTCGTAAAAGCGGTAATGCGGACAATATTGCGCCGTTCCGAGCACGAAACGCTCCAATTCATCCTCATCTAAATTGACGGTGCAGATATAGGCATCAAAATCCGCATCGTAATCGTAATATACGCAGGTTTCGCAATTGGTCGGCTTGCGCCGTATGTCTTTTTTTACCATGGTAGGGTTGCCTTTCATACAAAATTTCAAATATCCGTATTTATTATAACATAGGATGAAGATAAAGTCAATGCGCCGATGGATTTCTTGAAAAACAAAAACCGTATTCCGACGAGAAATACGGTTTTGCGATATTCAGCGTTGAATTTTGCTGACGGCAACGGTTTCGATGCCGTAAAGCTGAAAAATTTCAATGGCCCGGGCGGTAATTTCTTCTCCGCTGATGACGATGGGAACGGCGGGAGGACAGGAAACCGTAGGAGAGGCACAGATTCTTCCGCGCGCTTTTTCGACGGGAATGATTTCCTGTGCGCCGAGCATGGCTTTTCGTAAAGAAAGGCAGGATTTTCCTCTTTCAAGTTTGTAAAGCAATGGGGGCAAAGACGGTTTTGGGAGAATGGTGTCCCATACGAGAGTGAGTCTTTCGAAATCTTTTTCACTGTTTTCGGGGGTAATCATGAGAACGAGATATTCACGGTCATAAAATTCGGGAACGATCCGGAATTTTTTCAGATAACAACACATCTCATCGCCCGTATAGCCGTATTTTGCCGTGTGTAATACGATTTTCAAAGGCTCGCTTTCTTCGGGTGCAAATCCGCTTTCTTTCATTTTTTCTTTGATCGCTTCGATTTTTTGAATGCAATGCGAAAGTCTTGCGGAATAATTTTCGGAAAGATAACGGTTGCAAAGGTCTAAAGATTGCAAAATCAGGTAAGAGGGACTTGTGGAAGCGAAAAGAGCCAAGGCGTTTCTTGCATTTTCCGTATAATGGGAGGGCGCTTGTTTGGAAATATGTAGATAAGCGCCGCCCGTTAAAACAGGAAGCGTTTTATGCGCGGAATCACAGCACATATCAGCGCCGAGCGCAATCGGATGGAGAGAAGGGGAGAGAAAGCCGAGATATGCGCCGTGGGCGTTGTCCACGAGCAGTGGCAGAGAAAATTTTTTGCACACATCGGAAAGCGCGCGGATATCGGCGGTGTGTCCCAGATAATCGGGGGAAGTGATATAAACCGCGCAGGGCTTTCTTTTTAAGTTCATCAAGCATTTTTTCAGAGTTTGCGCCGATATTTCACAATGACAGAGATGAGAGAACGGTTCCGGATAGAGCCATTCCACGTCAATATCCAGGAGTGCGGCGCCGTAAATGAATGCTTTATGCGCGTTTCTTGCGGCTAAAATGAGCGGTTTTTCGCCTGCATTTTGTGTGGCGAGCATGAGCATAGCTTTGATGGCAAGCGTGGAGCCTTCCGCAGAAAAGAAACTGTGAGCGGTATGAAAAAGCGAAGATGTAATATCTTCGCTTTCTTCAATGATGCCGTTTGCGGAATATAAAACGTCCGCGCCGTCAATCTCCGTAATATCCCACGGTTCTGCGCCGAGCAAGGCTTTTCCTTTATGCCCCGGCATATGGAAACGGGAAGCCCCGGAGGCTTGATAATCGGAAACGAAATCGGCAATCGGTGTTTTCATGCTTCTTCCGATTCCGCGACTTGCATCATAACGGCGCATTCGATTCTTTTCTTGAAAAGTTCACAGCCGTATTCATAAACACCATTAATGCTGCCCGTGGCATGATAAGCGTTTGCCGCACAGCCGCCGGAGCAGTAAAGCTTTGCCCAACAATCCTTGCATTCGGGTCTTGCATACGCGTTGCAAGAACGGAATTCATCCTGAACGGCAGTATTGGTTACCCCGTCCCAGATGTTACCGAGACTGTATTTCGGATCGCCCACAAATTGATGGCAAGGGAAAAGTTCGCCCCAAGGGGTAACTGCCATATATTCCGTACCCGAACCGCATCCCGTGATGCGTTTGTAGATGCAAGGTCCGTTTTTGAGATCAAGCATATAGTGATAGAATGTGAAACCGCGACCTTCTTTTTTGCGGCGGAGCATTTCTTTTGCAAGAATCTCATATTGTTCGAAAAGTTTCGGCAGATCTTCTTTGGTCAATGCGTAAGGATCATCGGGAGGACATACGACGGGTTCCATGCTGAGTTCCGTGAAGCCGAGGTCTGCCATATGGAAAAGATCGTTGGTAAAATCCACGTTGTTATGTGTGAAAGTACCTCTGACATAGTAATCTTTTCCGCCGCGTTTTTCCACAAGACGTTGGAATTTCGGAACGATGGTATCATAACTGCCATCACCCGCATAGTTTTTGCGGAAATGGTCGTTGACTTCTTTACGTCCGTCCAGGCTGAGAACGACGTTTGTCATCTCCTTGTTGAGAAAATCGATTACTTCGTCATTCAGAAGCATACCGTTGGTTGTGAAAGTAAAACGGAAATTTTTGTTATGTTGCTTTTCAATGCTTCTGGCATAAGCTACGAGTTTTTTGACAACATCCCAATTCATCAGCGGTTCTCCGCCGAAAAAGTCGACTTCCAGATTTTTTCTGGTTCCGGAATTGGCAATCAGAAAATCAAATGCTTGCTTACCGACTTCAAAACTCATCAGTGCGCGTTCGCCTTGATATTTACCCTGGCTTGCAAAGCAATACGAGCAATTGAGATTGCAGGTGTGAGCTACGTGCAGGCAAAGCGCTTTTACAACTTTGCTGTTGTTTTTATAATCGTAGGCAAGACCTTCAAATTGATCTTTGGAGAAAAGTTTTCCGCTTTCTTCCAATGCGGCGATGTCTTCCAGACAAAGAAGGATCTCTTCTTCCGTTACATCGGGGAGATTGCCGTATTTTTTCAGTATTTCGGCAACAATTTCTTCTTTGGAAGCCTGTTTATACATAGCGATGATGTCATAAGCAACCTCATCCACGGTATGAACGGAACCGCTGCAGGTATCCAGAACGATGTTATAACCGTTCAGTTTATATTGATGTACCATAAAAACACTCCTAATCAATACAAAACGCTGTCTTTTTCAGACAGCGTTTTGAGAATTTACAGAAAATTATTTTTTGTTTTCGCACTTCTGGTTAGCAACGCCGCAGGATGTTTTGCAAGCAGACTGGCAAGAAGTCTGGCATTCGCCGCAGCCACCATTGTTTACGGTTTTAACGATATCTTTGGTTTCGATGGTTTTGATTCTGGTCATGATTTAATACCTCCGTAATATAATAATCTCTTACAGCCGATGCTGTTTTTGTGCTATTATTTTATCACAAATAGACTTAAATGTCAAGAATCATCATGAAACTTTTTGAAAAGTGTATAAACTTATTTTCTTGCGGAAACAATTTTTTCTGTTTCTCTTGCAATCATCAATTCTTCGTTGGTGGGAATTACGTAAACCTTGGTTTTGGAACCGGGTTTGGAAATTTCCGTAGCGCCTGCATCGTTTGCTTCTTTGTCAAAATCGATGCCGTAGAATTCCATGTCTTTGCAAACACGTTCACGCATAGCTGCGTTGTTTTCGCCGATACCTGCGGTAAAGACGATCGCGTCAACACCGTTCATAGCGGCAGTGTAAGAACCGATATATTTTTTGATACCGTAAGCGAGAATGTTGCAAGCAAGAGCAGCTTTTTCGTTGCCTTCCTGAACGCCGGCTTCAATTTCACGCATATCGGAGCTGATGCCGGAAACGCCGAGCAGACCGCACTTCTTGTTCAAGAAGTTGCTCATTTCGTCAGCGGTATAGCCTTCCTTATTCATGATGTATGTAACGACAGCAGGGTCAATATCGCCGCAACGAGTACCCATTTCAAGACCTGCAAGGGGAGTGAAGCCCATGGAGGTATCTATGCATTTGCCGCCCTTGACAGCAGTGATGGAAGAACCGTTACCGATGTGGCAGGTAATGATCTTGGTTTCTTCGATGGGTTTGCCGAGCACTTTTGCCGCTTCGTTTGCAACGTAGCAGTGGGAGGTGCCGTGGAAGCCGTAACGGCGGATGCTGTATTTTTCATACATTTCGTAGGGAATTGCATACATATAAGCGTAATCGGGCATGGTTTTGTGGAAAACTGTGTCGAATACGATTACCTGGGGAACGTTCGGCATAACTGCGGTGCAACCCTGAATACCCATGATGTGGGGACCTGTGTGAAGGGGAGCGATTTCACGGCAAAGTTCGAATCTGTCCATAACGTCGCCTTCGATATAAACGTTATCGGAGAAGTAGTTACCGCCGTGAGCAGCTCTGTGGCCGACTGCTTCGATTTCGCTCATATCCTTGATGCAACCGATTTCGGCATCTGTCAGGGTATCAACGACGATCTGAATGGCAACAGAGTGGTTGGGCATGGGAATATCGCGTTCGAATTTATCGCCGACTTCGTTCTTATGTGCGATGTGTCCATCGATACCAATACGTTCACAAACACCCTTTGCAAGAACCTTTTCTGCGGCGGTGTCCATGAGTTGGTATTTGAGAGAAGAGCTACCGGCATTTACAACAAGTACATACATTTGAATCATCCTCCATGATTTATATATTTATATTGATTTTATTGAGAATTTACAGTATATTATTATTATACAGGATTTTTCTTTCGATTTCAATAGGTATTTTCCCACATAATCAAAGATTTTTTATAAATATTTATATGTATTTTGAATATTTTGGAGATTTTATGAAAATTTATGCCGTTATCTGTGAATATAATCCTTTTCATCTCGGGCATGCTTATCAACTTTCCGAAATGAAACAGAAAGGCGCCGTGGTTTGTGTGATGAGCGGAAGTTTCACGCAACGCGGCGATGCTGCCGTTCTTTCCAAATATGACCGCGCGGAACTTGCTGTTCGTTCGGGTGCGGATCTGGTTCTGGAACTGCCTTTTCCGTATTCCTCCGCTTCTGCTGAAATTTTCGGAAGAGCGGGGGTGCGCATTGCCGATGCGCTCGGCTGTGTGGATACGCTTTGCTTCGGAAGCGAAACGGGTAATACCGATGCACTGGTTTCTCTTTCAGAACGTTTGCGCGCGGAAGCGTTTCAAAATGCGCTTTCCGATTATCTTCTGAAACATGAAAATTGTTCGTACAGAACATCTGTAGGTACGGTTTACCGTCTTTGTTACGGAGAAGAATTTCCGCAGAGTGGTTCCAATGATATTTTATCGCTCTCCTATCTTGCCGCGCTCAAAGTGCTGGATTCCGATATTATCCCACTTGCGCTGGGGCGGAAGGGTGAGAATTATAACGGCGGCGGCGAGGGATTTGCTTCCGCCACAACGCTCAGGCGGCATATTGTCTGTCGGAATTGGGATTTTGTTTTTCGCAATGTCCCCGAACCGACCGCGAATATGCTTGTTCACGGCGCGGAAAACGGAAGACTTGCCGATTCCGGAAAGCTGTTTTTGCTTTTTGCTTCACTTGTCCGTACACGCGGAGAAAGTCTCTTTGAAAATGTCTATGACGTTTCCGATGAACTTGCTGTCCGCCTTTGCAAAGCGGGAATGAAAGCAAAAAATGCGGATGAATTTTTTGCGCTTTCCATTTCCCGAAACGATTCGATGTCCCGTGTCAGACGTGCGGTTCTCAGTACTTTGATGGACGTGAAAAACGATGACGTCGGTACAGTTCCTTATACCTCGGTTTTGGCGGCGAATGAAACGGGCAGAAAAATTTTATCCGCAGTTCGCAAAACGTCGTCGATTCCGATCATCACGAAGCCTGCCGATGCATGGAAATACGGGGACAACGTTGCTCACGCCGCAAAGCTTTGCGCAAATGCGGACAGCGTTTGGGAATTGCTTTGCGATACGCCGAGAGAAGGAAATGCTATGATAAAGGAAAAGCCGAGAATGCTTTGAAAAATTTCAGAAAAATATAAAAAACCGACAGACTTTTTTGGTTCTGTCGGTTTTTCGATGGATACGATTTATTTCAGAATTTTGCTTTTTTGCTGTTTTTGATTTTTTCAAGGTCGTTTTTGTCGATCCATTCTTCCGTAAATCCGCAATTACAGCATATATACCGATTTACGTTTACGGCAGAAAAGATTGTACTGCCGAGCATAATGTTATTTCCGGAGGCGTATGGACCGGCATAACCGTCAATTCTGACGATATCGGCAGATTCACATTTCGGACAGATTTTGGTGGTTTTCATGGGTAAGTCTCCTCATCATTTTATAAATGAAAATCAATTTGAACAGTTTCGTTTTGTGTCGTATTCAATTCGATTTCATTTGCGGAAATTACGGTATACATGCCGTTAATTTTTGCATTTACAATATTTTCATAACGGATACGGCAATTTCCACCGATACGGGCAGTAATACGCATTTGTGTGATTTTACGGTCTTTCCAATCACATCCGCAAACGAAATTGCCTCTTGCCACAAGTCCGTCAAATGAGCCGTTTTCCCAAACGTCGGGGATTGCCGCAAGAAAATCAATAAAGCCTGCTTGGCTTTGTAAAAGCATTTCGGAAACGCCCGCAACCGCGCCGAAGTTTCCGTCGATTTGGAAAGGCGGATGTGTACCCCAAAGATTCGGTAGTGTATTATTTTTCAAAATGGATTGGTAAAGATTGAATGCGCGGTTGCCGATTCCCGTTCTTGCCCATGCGCAAAGTCTGTGCGCCGCCGCCCAGCCCGTAGATTGATCCGAGCGTTTGGTCAGCGTAACTTCCGCTCCTTTTAACCATTCGGGCGTATTTTTATTGATGAGCGTAGCGGGATATAAGCCAACAAGATGGGAAATATGGCGATGTTCGTATTCTCCGATTTCTCCATAGTGTCCTTCTTCGCGGAATTCTTTGATTTGACCGTCAAGACCGATCTGCACGGGATCCAAACGATCAATCTGACTGCGCACGATATCCAGCACGGGATCGTTTTCAATGCCCAAGGCATCTGCCGCCAGAAGTACGCATTTATGATTTTCATAAATCATCTGTTGGTCAAACGCGCATCCGACAGTCTGATAATAGGTTCCGTCTTGCATTTGTTGTTCGGGAGAAGCGGAATTTCGAACGAGAAGCTTTCCGTCGGTTTCCACCAGTACTTTTGACAAAAACAGCGACATTTCGCGTAAAAACGGATAACCAATCTTTCTCAGGTATTCTTTATCGCCTGTGAAGGCATAATAATCCCAGAAAAGAAGCGAGGTAAAGCCACCCGTTCCCGGTCCGGAATGCAGTTCGGCTTTTCCAATATAATAAAGAAATGCCGCAGTTCCCATGAACCAACCGTTTTCGCCGTCGGGCGAAAGGTGTTCGGGATAAAGGGTTTTGATATAATCATCCGCAAGCGTACGCGCAGAAGAGATATATGCTTCGGCATAGTCAATATAAGGGAGAAAACATTCCGAAAGATTGGCGATGCCGCTGGGCCAATAATTCATCTGTACGTTAATGTTGTGATGATAATCGCATCCCCAGGGAGAACTGTCGTAACAGGTCCAGGTGCCTTGCAGATTGGCAGGATATCCGCCTTTGCGGGAAGATGCAATCAGAAGATATCTTCCGTATTGATAAAGCAAGGTTTCCAGATATGCGCTTCTTTTCCCTTCTTTATAATTTTGCAAAAGACGGTCCGTGGTAACGGAAAGATCATTTTCGTCATAACCGATGTCAAGGGTAACGGCTTTATAGAGCTTTTCGTAATCTGAAAGATGAGTAGCATATAGCGAGGAATAATCTTTTTCGTAAGCAGCATTGAGAATTTCCGTCAACTTTTTATGCGGTGCGGGGTAGGGCGCAAGCTTCTTTTTCGGATCGTTTTCCGTGAATACGCGGGATTCCATTCGATAATTGGTTCCGCAGGTAAAGAGAAGAACGGCTTCATTAGCATTTCTGACCTCAATGGCGTGATCCTTTACAAGAACGGTTCCTCCTTTGTTTTTGATTTTGGCTTGTCCTTCGGTTTGAATGGCGTAATAAGTCGATTCTCCGCGCATGATCAGACGGTCGTTTTGCGCAAAAACCGTACCCGTTCTGCCATAGCCGTCTCCTTCTTTGATGCAATAATCTTTGATGAACGGAATGTCCAAACGGCAGTCCAACGAGATTTTACCGGTAACGGGAACACCGTTTTTCTCCGCCGTGAAATGAACGGCGAGAATGCGGTCGGGGTAACTGGTAAAATATTCTCTGTGGTAAGTGATGCCGTCGATTTCATAAGAAACGTAGGCGGTTGCCCGATCAACGGAAAGCCCGCGGCTGTAGTTTTCCACGTCTTTGTGGAAAGTATCGATATAAATATCGCCAAAGGTTCTGGTGCCGCCCATACCTTCTTTCCAATGCGTACCATGAATACCCGGGTTGGAGACACTATTTTCCGTGATTTGTAGGCGTTCGGTTTCGATTCTGCCGAAAACACTGATGCCAAAATAGGAATTGCCGAGCGGCAAAGACCATTTTTCCCATCCGGCAAGCGGACGGTTATTCTGACGCGAAAAATCTCCGTCATTTACCGTCGGCGCAGGAATGGTATACCGTAGATGCATTTCTGCTTGGTGTGCCATATATAATTCCTTTCTTTAAAATACTTTTTGGTTTATTATATCATGAAGTCCGTAATTTGTAAACAAAAAATTTTGAAATGAAAAAGTTAATTTTTGAAAATTTTGTTTGCGTATGACGGAAAGGCTTTCTCCGTATATTGACAAGAAAAGAAAAAAAGATTATAATAAAACTATATCAAAAATGAAAATATGAAAGTAATTTCATTATTAAAGAAAGGAATATGAACTATGAAGTACAGCATTGGTGTTGATCTCGGCGGAACAAATATTGCGGTTGGTATTGTGGACGAGTCCTATCGCATTATCAAAAAAGGATCCGTTCCCACGCTTGCGCAAAGAGGACCGGAACCCATTATTCACGATATGGCGGAGCTTTGCAAAAAGCTTTTGGAAGAATGTGAAATTTCCGTTGCTGATGTTGCGGGCGCGGGCATTGCATCTCCCGGAACAGTCAATCCGGACAGCGGTATTGTAGAATACGCAAATAATATCAAATTTTCCGATTTCCCTCTGGTTGCACTTTTCTCCAAGGAAATGGGAATGCCTGCGGAAAAGGTTAAAATCGGAAATGATGCAAATCTTGCGGCACTTGGCGAAGCGGTTGCCGGCGCGGCAAAGGGTTCCAAGTCTTCCGTTATGATTACACTCGGAACGGGTGTCGGCGGCGGCGTTATTCTTGACGGAATGGTTTTGACGGGCTGCGCATACGGCGGCGCGGAACTTGGTCACATGGTAATTGAAAAGGACGGCAGACAGTGTTCTTGCGGCAGAAAAGGTTGCCTTGAAGCTTATTGCTCTGCAACGGCTCTTGTAAAACTGACCAAAGAAAAATTTGAAGAAGCTCCCGATTCTCTTATGCGTGAAATGTGCGAAAATGATATTAACCGCGTTGGCGGAAAAACAGCGTTTGCCGCAATGAAAAAAGGCGACAAGGCGGGAGCAGAGGTTGTGGAAACCTATCTTTCCTATCTGGCGTGCGGTGTTGCCAACCTGATCAACATCTTCCAGCCCGAAATCTTTACCATTGGCGGCGGTGTTTCCGGAGAAGGAGACAATTTGATTATTCCGCTGAAAGAGAAAGTTTGCAAAGAAACGTACTCCAAGGATAACACCTTGAAAACGGACCTTCGTATTGCAAGACTCGGAAACGATGCCGGAATCATCGGTGCTGCTGCTTTTGCAACGAAATAAATTCCTATTATCCTAATGTTTTAAGAAAGGACGGCGCAGACAAACGTTGAAGCCCACTGCGAAAAAAACAACCGTAAAGCTCGGCGCTTCCGCCGTGCTTGCGACGGGAATTACTCTTGCTTCCCGTTTTGATCTTGCAATTTCATCCGCGCTTGCGGGACTTGCAAAAACGGAAAACGTTTTCACGCTTTCCGTTCCGAAATTTGCCGCGTTGCTGGAAATCATCGGCGAATGGGCGCCCTCCGTTTTGGCGGCGACATCGGTTTTGATTGTCGGACAGGAAGGTGCCGAGCTCTATGAGGGGCATGAAATGACTGCAAAGCTTTCTTCCTTCATTCCTGCGACGGCGTTGATGGCGTATGCTACGACGAAAACCATGGAATATTTGAAATATCCCATTTCCGGTGCGCTTTCCGCAGCGTTGATTGCTTCGGTTGCTTTTGCCGTTTCGGCAATGCTTTATCTGCTCATCGGCAAAATTCCGGATGATATCCGAAAGAAGATTTTTTTGCCTGCGGCGTATACTTTAGCGGCCTCTTGCGCTGTTTTGTTTACAGTTTCCGTCATCAAGACCTTGTGGGGACGTGTGCGTTTGAGAGAGCTTGTGAGTATGAATTCCCTTGAGGAATATACGCCGTGGTATTACCCAAACTTCTTTTCCGGTTCTCATTCTTTCCCGTCCGGTCATACTGCACATGCAACGTTACTGTTGATGCTTCCGAAATGGCTTTCGGGAAAAGGAGAGAAGTACCGTCCCGCAATGAATGCCGTTTGCTTTGGCTTTATTGCTTTGATGGCTTTTTCGCGGCTGGCTGCGGGGGCACATTTTCTGTCGGACATTCTTTTCGGATTTTTGATTGCATTCGGTATCACGGAAACCGTTAAGAAGCTATATGCACATCATGACGAAACGCTCGAGAAGCTTTCCGATATTTGGGATGGCATACAGGAAAAAGCATTTCCGCATATGAGAAATGCAAAAAAACAAAATCAATTTAACCCGTAGTATCTTAAAATACCATTATAAATGCCCCGCGCAATCAGAGTTGGGTTTTCTGCCATCAGACGTGCATCGCCGCTGTTGGTAATGAACCCGATTTCAAGGAGAAGCGCGGGCATTTCCGTTCTTCGCAAAACATAAAGGGTAGGACGGGCAAATACCCCTCTGTCCGTCAGTCCCGTTGCTTCGGAAAGACCCGTTAAAATATCCTGCGCGAGCGGAAAGGCAGGAGATGATGTACTGTAAACAAAAGCTTCGCTTCCCGAAGCGCTGAGAATGTTGGATGCGTTGGCGTGCAGACTGATAAATGCATCTGCATTCCATTCGTTTGCTTCGTTGACACGTGTGGCAAGGCTGGTGGCGGTGCTGGTTCCGAGGATTTCGTCGGGATCGTTTCGGGAGGTTCTTGCTTCAAAATTCGGATTTTGATTTAAAAGATCCGCAAGCGCGCGTCCGATGGTATAGACGAGATCCTGTTCACGGTAGCCGTTTCCTTCCGCGCCTGCATTGGGATTCATGGGATTGTGTCCTTGATCGATAAAGATTTTGATTGCCATAATAAATTCTCCGTTTTTGATTGATATTCTTTTCTCATCATATGCAAGGGCTTTTTTTCTGTGAACAGTCTCTGAAAAGAAGATTTTTGAATCATGGAAATATGCGCAAATCAGATCCGCGATCGAATTTGGTTCCAAGTTTTCAAAAACTGAATTACGGCGGCAACTTCCGACGGGCATTGCCCGCTTTCTTGACATTTTTCGGTTTTATGCTATAATAATATCAAAAAGGGAAAGGAATCGGATAAATGAACTACATACTTGTTACGGGCGCATACGGAGGAATGGGACGAAAAACGACGCAGGCTTTGGCAGAAAAAGGGTTTACGGTTTTTGCGCTTGACAGAAAAACGGAAAGCGCGCAGGAAAATATCATTCCGATTCAAGCGGATATTACAGATGAGGAAAGCATTCTTCGCGCTGTTCAACGCGTAAAAGAAACCACGGACAGACTTTTTGCCATTGTTCATTTTGCGGGTGTTTATATGCTGGATTCTCTTGCTGAAATGGAAAGCGAAAGTTTTGAGCGTATTTTCCGTATCAATGTATTTGGCGCTTTTCTGATTAACAAAGCTTTTCTCCCGTTTTTGGGGAAAGGGAGCCGTATTCTCATAACGACCAGCGAGCTTGCCCCGTTGGCTCCGCTTCCTTTTACGGGGATTTACGCCGTTACGAAGAGTGCGCTTGATCAATATGCATATTCGCTTCGCATGGAGTTGCAACTCCTCGGTATTGAAGTTTCCGTGCTTCGCGCGGGCGCTGTGGATACGGGAATGCTCGGCGTTTCCACATCGGCGCTTGACCGTTTTTGCGAAAATACGGCGCTTTATTCCTGCAACGCAAAGCGTTTTAAAAGTATTGTGGAAAGCGTGGAAGCAAGATGTATTCCTCCTGAAAAAATCGCGGAAAAAACTGAGAAAATTCTCGGTAAAAAGCATGTGAAATTTGCTTATGCCGTCAACCGCAATCCGCTTTTACTCATGTTGAATTGTTTGCCCAAGCGGACACAGCTTTGGATTATCAAAAAGATTTTGGAATAAAGTCAGTCCATCAACACTGAAAATATACGCAGTCAAATCATAAAAACAACGGAGAATACGAAAGATGACGGAGATTGAAAAAATATTGTATGCCAAATCGTTTATAGACAAAATGGCAAACGGCGTAAATCCTTTGGATAATACGCCCATTCCCGAAGGAGAACTTTTGAACCACGTGCGGATTTCACGATGCCTTTTCTATGTTTCGGAACTTTTGGAAAAGATGGCGGAAACGGAAGGAGAAAAAAAGAAAACGGAACCGAAAATTCCGTTTTTTGCCACGGAGGAACAAATCGCTAAATTTGATTATACGTTCCATCCCATTACCGCAAGTGAGATCATCAAACGCATGGATGAAGCGGTTGGAAATCCCCGCATGAAATCGGTTGCCGTACAGTTTGTGAACCGATGGCTGATTGAGGAAGGATATTTGTTCAATGACAGCGAAGTGATTTCGGGAAAACCGCAAAAGATGCCCACGCAAAAAGGCAGTGGGCTTGGGATCACGGCAACGCTGAAAGAAGGAAAAGCCGGCCCTTACATGTCTTTGCAATACAGCACCCAGGCACAAAAATTCATAGTAAAAAATATAAATGCCATTGCGCAGGCAGGGCAGAAAAAAGAATAAATATAAAAACCGCAGATTTTCTGCGGTTTTTATGGCTTTTACTATTATAAAACGAGAGCAAGACAGAACAAAAGGGAAATGGAAACCGCGCTTCCTCCAATCAGCTGAGGAACGGTGTGGTGTTTGGCTTTTACGCTTGCAACGTAAGCAAACACGGTTACAACTGCCATCAAAGCGGCGGGGAGATAAAGTCCGAAATAAAGAAGAAGGAAAATCGGACCTGCAGATCCGCAGCCGTGTGCGCTGAGCTTGATGTGCAGAATTTTATTGAAGACGAGAATCAGAATGCCGGAAAGCAAATATTCCAGGCAAATGATCCACATTCCGTTTGAGGGCGCGGTAAAAAGATTGGTGATCAAGCAGAAAATGTAACCGGCAACAGCAAAAAGCATGGCGAGCGTTCTCTGGCCGTCTCTGCCTTTGTTTTTGAAATGAGGCGTTACCGATTGAAGCGGATATGCCAAAAGGGGAAGAATACCGAGGTAGAGCATCATGTAACTCCAATGCCATACGGTCGGGAAAACATCGGGACAGAAAAGACCGATCATCGCGATGGAAAATGACGCCAAAACAGGCGCGAGCGTAATAATACGAACGATTTTACAAAATTTATCCATTTTTAACTCCTCCTAAACAATCAAAACCATAAATGTGTTTTTTCAAACGCACGATTTTGTTATCAACTCTTTTTCATCTGGTTTTCAAAACTATTATAATCGTTTACCATAATTTTGTCAATAGTTTTGCAAAAATATTTTATCCGTTTCTAAAAAAAATATTGCTTTTTTTGAAAAAATGTGTTATAATAATTGAAAATATCAAAATATACGATGTGAAAAGGAATGACTTATGATGGAAAAGAATGATTTTTTGAGTTCATGCGATGCTGTCGGCTCCCTGCATTTTCCCCGCTGGCAGGAACTTCCCGAATTTGAATTGTATATGGATCAGGTAATTGCGCTTGCGGAAAAATATCTGAGCGTTCTGACTCCCGATCATAAGGTGCCGATCACACCGTCTATGATTAACAATTATGTCAAAAGCGGAGCTTTGCCTCCTCCGAAAAATAAAAAATATAACCGTACGCATCTTGCGCTTCTGATGATTATTTGTTCCATGAAATCCGTGATGGAGATATCGTCCATTTCCGATATCGTCCGTCAAAGCATTTCATCAAGCAGTATAGAAAGCGTTCTGGATACGTTTGCCGAGATGTATGAAAGTTCGGTTTCCACCGCCGCGAAAAAAGCAAGACTTGCCGTTTCCGCTTCCTCTTCCGACCATATTTTCAGTTCCATTGCCATTGAAAATGCTTTACGCGCCAGTGCAGCCAGAACGGTTGCAATGTATGCATACAGCATGATTGAAACCAAGACAGAATCTTCGGAAGAAGAAAAGGAAAAAACAAAAGCAGAGAAAAAAGCGGAAAAGAAGGCTGAAAAAGCAGAAAGAAAAGCCGAAAAAACAAAAGAAGAAGAAATGAAAGAAAATTTTGAAGAAACAAAGTCTTAATTTTGCATAAAATAAAATCCTTCGAATACAATGTTTAACAAAAACATCAGATTCGGAGGATTTTTTATGTTCGTTTATTCCATTCGTTCGGCGACCATCAAATTCGTTTGCGCCATTGCGCTTTCTCTTGTTGTTTTGATCTCCTTGGTTGTGTTGATTCCTTCTTACAGTGCAAAGGAAGGTGCTCCCGTTGCTTCCGATATTTCCTATACGAAAATATACGAAAACAGCGACCGTCTTGCTTTCATTGAGCAGTTTGGTTGGAAGGTTTCGGAAACACCTTTGGAAACCGTGGAAGTTTGCGTGCCGGAAACCTTTGATAACGTGTATCTCGGTTACAATGAAATGCAGAAAGAACAGGGATTGAATCTTGCTAAGTATAAAGGTAAAACCGTTACCCGTTATACATACAAAGTGGAAAATTATCCCGATTATGAAGGAACCGTATATCTCAGTCTTCTCGTTTATAAAAACAAGGTCATCGGAGGCGACGTTTGTTCCGCGGACGTCAACGGCTTCGTTCACGGATTTGAAGCGCCGAGTGCTTCTTGAACAATGATAAAAGAAAAAGCACTTATGAAACGGAGTTTCCGTATCTCATAAGTGCTTTGTTTCATTGGAATTATTTTGTTGCGATAACTTCTACTTCGCAGAGCGCGCCTTTGGGAAGATCCTTTGCAGCTACGCAAGAACGAGCGGGGAGGCTGATGAAGTATTTTGCATAGACTTCATTGAAAGCGGCAAAATCCGCAATGTCAGCCAAGAAGCAAGTGGTCTTTATAACGTTTTCAAAGCCCATATCTGCTGCTGCGAGAACGGCTTTCAGATTTTCGCAAACCTGTGTTGCCTGTGTAACAACATCGTTGCCTGCAAATGCCCCCGTTGCGGGATCAAGACCGATTTGACCGGATGTAAAGAGGAAATCTCCGCATTGCATTGCCTGAGAGTAAGGTCCGACTGCTGCCGGTGCGTTGGTTGTGCTGATTTTTTTCATAGATGATACCTAACCTTTCATAAAAATAAATTATAAGAATACCGCGCAAACACGATCGTTTCCGCCGAAATCTTTGTAAAATGCAAAAGAGAAACCGTAAGAATCGCAAAGCGCAGTAAGTGCTTTTCTCTGATCGTATCCGATCTCCATCAGCAAAATGCCATCTTTTTTGATGTGTTTTGGACATACTTCAAGCAATCTGCGGTAAAAGCAAAGTCCATCCGCGCCGCCATCCAGCGCAATATGCGGTTCTTTTTGCACTTCGGGGGAAAGCGTTTCAATCACATCCGATCGGATATAGGGAGGATTGGAGACGATGAGATCAAATTCTCCTGCCTCTGCCAGAAAGTCAGACGAAAAAATGTCTGCCCGAATTGCCGTAAAACGATCGGTTAAGCCGAATTTTTCCGCATTTCTTATTGCAACCGAAAGTGCGCCTTCGGAAATATCATAGCCGACAGCGGTTGTGTTTTCCGTTTGTGAAAGCGCCGCAAGAGCAATGCATCCGCTTCCCGTACAAATATCCGCAAAGCAAACTCCGGCAAGCGTTCCCCTCTTTTTTAGGGCGGAAACGAGTTTTTCGCAAAGAATTTCCGTATCTGCCTGGGGAATCAGACATTCGGGAGTTACGTCAAAACAAAGACCGTAAAACCATGCGTATCCCAGAATATATTCCAACGGTTCGGAGGTATTTCTTCTTTGAACGATATTTTTTGCCAATGCTTGCGCTTCGGGAGAAATTTCTTTTCCCGAAAAGGGAATCATGGATATTTCAGTTTCCGAAAGCCGTAAAACGGATGCGAGAATTTCTTTTGCTTCATAAGACGCAGCTTCTTTAGCGGTTGGTAAAAGTAAATTTCGCAATTCTCTGTAAAATAAGTCTGTTCTCATGCCTCTGCGTTTTGTTCTCCCGTTTTTTCTTCCGTATTTTCGGGCAGTTCGGGTTTCGGATCGGGAGCGAGACATTCTTCATCGGGGAATACTTCGGGCATGGCAAGCTTCAAGGATTTGATTGCAACTTCCAGTTGCGAATCGTCGGGTTCTTTGGTAGTAATTCTTTGCATCCAAAGTCCGGGAGCGGAGAGCATGCGGACAAGGAAATTATCATGTTTGCCTGCGTACATCAGAAATTCAAAGCCAATACCCATTGTCAACGGAAGCAAAAGCAATTTGCAGGCGGTGCGTAAAAATGAATTTTGAAAAGGAATGAAAAAGCCGATAATAATACCGATCAGAATCATCACGAACATAAAGCTCGTGCCGCAACGGGGATGGAAGCGTTTGTGTTTCTTTACGTTTTCCACGGTTAATTCTTCTCCGCTTTCATAGCAGAAAATGGATTTATGCTCTGCACCGTGATATTCAAAGGTTCTGCGGATATCGGGCATAAGAGAGACCAAAAGAATATAACCGACGAAGATTGCGATTTTGATTACGCCTTCTACTGCACTCCGCCAAATGCCGATATCGCCGCCAAAAGGTTTGGCGATCCAACCGCTGATCAAAGAGGGCAGGTAGAAAAAAAGAGCAACAGACAGCAAAAGACCTAAAATAATGGAAATCGGCATCAATACAGTCAACAAGCCCGCGCCGAATTTTTCTTTCAGCCATTTTTCGAATTTTGTTTCTTCTTCTTCGATTCCCAGCATATCTACGCCGTGATTCATGGTGGAAACTGAGAGAATCATGGATTCAACAAAGGAAACGACGCCGCGGATAATGGGCAACGCAAAAATTTTATATTTTTTCCTGAGAGAAACGTGTTTTGTTTTCTTTGAACGAACCGTTCCGTCCATAGCGCGAACGGAAATGGCAACGTCTTCTCCGCTTTTCATCATAACTCCTTCCAGGATCGCTTGTCCGCCGACCTGTCCCAGACGGGGATTTTTTTCTTCTTTTTTATTTGCCATGTAATCATCCTTTCTTGACAATTATTTGTAATGTATTCGGAAATTGCGTAATTTAAATCTCGCCGTTTGCGTTGTTTCGATACAAGAAAACTTGGATAGGCGAGCAACCATCAGCGGCAATTCGCCACTTTTTTACCGATATCAAAACCATTATATCACAAATATGTGAACAAATAAATATCTTTTCGCAAAAAAACCGTCCTTTGGGACGGTTTTTTTATATTTTGTTTTAGGTAAACAAATACGCAATGACAACAACAGCAACGAATACAATTGCAACGATGGTTGTTACCTTGGAAAGAAGTTTGCCTTTTTTGGGAGCAGCACCGTTTTTGCCAAGATAATTGTTGTTATCGGATCCGCCGGCAATCGCACCGGAGAGACCGCGCTTTGCTTTGTCTTGAAGCATGATAACGACAATAAGGAAAAGTGCTGCCGTAAGCAAAACAATTCCAAGAATAATCTGCAGAGGACTCATGTTCATGTGTTTCAATCTCCTTTTCCGGCGGATAATGTGAATTTTCGCACCCCCGCCACCTTCGGTGCGAATCCGTTATTTTAACATCATATTACACTATTCAAGATAGCTACAAGATACTATAACACAAAAAAATGAAAAATGCAATAGTTTTTTCTAAAATTTACGGATTCTTTTTATGAAAATCATAATTAATTTGAAAAGAAAATCAATTAAACACCGGAATATGCCGCAAAACCGCCGTCAACGGGAACAACAACACCGTTGACAAAGCCGGAAGCGTTGTTATCACAGAGCCAGAGCAACGTGCCGGTAAGGTCATCCGGAGTACCGAAACGGCCCATGGGTGTGTGTGCGAGGATTTTTTCGGAACGGGGTGTATAAGAACCGTCTGCATTGAGAAGGAGTGCTTCATTCTGTTTGGTAATGAAGAAGCCGGGGGCGATGGCATTGACACGAACACCAACCTTGGAGAAGTGAACGGCAAGCCACTGCGTGAAGTTGGAAACGGCTGCTTTTGCGCCGGAGTATGCGGGAATCTTTGTCAAAGGACGGAAACTGTTCATACTGGAAACGTTGATAATGGTTGTACCGGTTTTCTTTGCCATATCACGTGCGAAAACCTGTGTGGGAATCAACGTGCCGAGGAAGTTGAGGTTGAATACGAAGCCAACGCCTTCGGGATCGAGATCGAAGAAGGTGCGAACGTCTTCTGCGACGTTTTCAAGATCTTCAGGTTCGAGATATTCTTTGGTTGTCTGACCGCGGGGATTATTACCGCCTGCACCGTTGAGAAGAATGTCGCAAGTGCCGAATTTTTCGGTAATAAGGTCTCTTGCAGCTTCCATGGAAGCGCGTTCCAAAACGTTTGCGGAAACACCAATGGCAATGCCGCCTTCTGCGCGGATTTCAGCAGCAACCGCTTCGGCAGCCTCGAGACGAAGGTCGCAAACGGCAACTTTTGCGCCGCAAGCTGCGAGTGTTTTTGCAAAACCGGAGCAAAGAACACCGCCGCCGCCCGTAACAACGGCAACTTTATCCTTCAAGTCGATTTCAAATGGCAATTTCATTGTTTTTTACCCTTTTCCAAACGGAAAAGTCCTTTCTTTTATATTTATATTTATTTTTATTTTGGCAGTAGGATAAATTTTTATGAAAGCGATTCCAGAACGCGGTAAAGCTCGTCTGCGGTTGCGGGTGTATAGACGGCGCCGTTTGCGCGGAGAACGTCTGCGGGACGGTAACCCCAGGCAACGCCAATGGGAATTGCTTTTGCATTGCAGGCTGTAATCATATCCAAATCAGAATCTCCGATGTAAGCGATTTCGGAAATGTCAAGTTCGAGTTCTTCCGCAATCAGAAAGGCTCTGGCGGGGTTCGGCTTTGCGGGAACCTCGGGAATGGTACCCCAAGCGCAGTCAAACGCATCGGGAAACAGCGCTGCAACCATTTTCGTAATGTGTGAATGATTTTTGTTGGACATAACGGCAAGCTTTACGCCGTTCTTTTTCAATTTTGCGAGAATTTCGGGAATTCCCGGATAAGGGACGGTTTCAGAAAGATAATGATCGTCATAGAATGCGTAATACCGTTGCAATGCTTCATCCCAAAGCGCTTCATCGTTTAATTCGGGGATCATACGTCGGATGAAAACCGGCATATGATTGTTGACATGCAACAATACATCGTCCTCTGTTACCGGCGGCAGGCCATACGTTCCACGTGTTAAATTAATGGTAATTTTCAAATCAGGCAGAGTGTTTGCCAATGTGCCGTCAAAATCAAAAATAGCGGCTTTGATCAAATTTTTCACCGTTCCTTTCAATAAAGATAAATTTCTTTTATTATTGTACCAAATTTCATGCCGTTTGTCTATAGAAAAAAGAAAAATTTCATGCATGAGTTCCGTAAAAATGGAAACGGCGGGGATTTTTATTTTTATCAAATTGACTTTGCAGAAAAAATGTGCTATATTATACAATATAAAATATTCGTTTATTTCATTTGGGAGGTTTATAGTGGCATACGCAAAAACATATTACCTGAATTTTTCCTTTTTGCTTTCGGAAGATGCAATCCGTTCTCATCTGCATCTCGTTTCCCCCGAAAGACAGCAAAGAATCGAAACCACAAAAAGATTGGAAACCAAGGCATCCTTGCTTGCGGCAGGGCTTCTTTTCAATGAAGTTATGACAAAATCTTTCGGTATTTCCGATTTGGAAACCGAGACCAATGAATACGGAAAACCGTATTTGAAAAATCATCCTTCTCTTTATTTTAATATTTCTCACAGCGCGAACATTGCGGTTCTGACCGTTTCCGATACGGAATGCGGTGTGGATATCGAAAATACGGTAAAACCTCACGAAGCAATGGGTGTTGCCAACCGTTTCTTTTCCCGTAACGAATATGCTGCGATGATGCTTTCCGCCAATCCCAACGAAGCCTTTTGCAGACTTTGGACTTTGCGCGAAAGTTATGTGAAAATGCGCGGAAAAGGCTTTGCAATCGGTCTTTCTACGCTGAAATGTGATTTTCACAGAGGTGTTTGTTCGATATATCAGGACGGTATTCAACAAGTCGATGCTTGTTTCAAGGAATTGCGCGATATTCCCGGCTACCGTATTGCCGTTTGTACCCAAGGTACAGCAGAACACAGCATCTGCGAATGGAAACTTTAAATCGTTTTGAAAATCCGTTTCTTTTCCGCTTTTCTTTTTGAAAGACAGACGGAACAGTTGACAGGAAAGAAAAAATAAGATATAATAATTATTGTAGAACTTTAAAATTACCTATAAAGAAAGGAATTTAAAATCATGGCAAAATTGAATCAATCCGCATTGAATATCGGTGTTACAGGTCCTGTCGTTACCATCGTAATGGACGGTATCGGCATTGCTCCCGACGGTGCGGGAAACGCTGTTAAAAACGCATATACCCCTACTCTTGATATGTTGATGGAAAAATATGCATGGACCAAGCTCCGTGCGCACGGTACTGCTGTCGGCTTGATGTCCGACGACGATATGGGTAACTCCGAAGTTGGTCATAACGCTCTCGGTTCCGGTCAGGTTTTCGCGCAGGGCGCAAAGCTTGTTACCGAATCCATCGAAACAGGCAGAATGTTTGAAGGCGAAACATGGAAGAGTCTTGCAGGCAACTGCGTTGCCAACGGCACCACACTTCATTTCATCGGTTTGTTCTCCGACGGTAACGTACACTCTCACATCAACCACCTCAAAGCAATGGTTGAAAAAGCAAAAGCAGAAGGCGTAAAGAACGTTCGCATCCACATCCTTCTTGACGGACGCGACGTTGGCGAAACCTCCGCGCTTGAATACGTTGAACCCTTTGAAGCATTCCTCGCTTCTCTCAACGACGGTACTTTCTGCGCGAAGATTGCAAGCGGCGGCGGCAGAATGAAAATCACTATGGACCGTTACGAAGCAAACTGGAAAATGGTTGAAGACGGCTGGCACACCCACGTCCTCGGCGAAGGCAGACAGTTCGTTTCCGCAAAAGAAGCAATTGAAACTTACCGCGCTGAAACAGGCGTTATTGACCAGGATCTTCCCGCTTTCGTTATCGCAGAAAACGGCGCTCCCGTCGGCACGATCAACGATGGCGACAGCGTAATTTTCTATAACTTCCGTGGCGACCGTGCGATTGAAATTTCCAAGACTTTTGAAGCAGGCGCAGATTTCGATAAATTCGACCGCGTTCGCGTTCCCAACGTAATTTTTGCAGGTATGCTCGAGTATGACGGCGACCTCCACGTTCCTTCCCGTTATCTCGTTGCTCCCCCCGCAATTACCAATACCATGGGCGAATATCTTGCTGATACCGGTATCACACAGTACGCAATTTCCGAAACACAGAAATACGGCCACGTTACTTATTTCTGGAACGGTAACAAGAGCGGTAAATTTGATGACAATACGGAAACCTATCAGGAAATTCCTTCCGATATTGTTCCTTTCGAACAGAGACCTTGGATGCAGTGCGCTTACATTGCCGATCAGGTGATTGAAGCCGTTGAATCCGGAAAATATCAGTTCATTCGTTGCAATTTCCCGAACGGCGATATGGTTGGACACACCGGTAACTATGCCGCAACCGTAATTTCCGTTGAAGCGCTCGACGTTCAGCTTGCAAGAATCCTCAAGGCTGTTGATGCTGCTAAGGGTGTTGCAATCATTACCGCTGACCACGGTAATGCAGACGAAATGTTCGAAACAGATAAGAAGGGTAAGGTTAAAACCAATGCTGACGGTTCTCCCAAAGCAAAAACCAGCCATACTCTCAATCCCGTTCCCTGCATTATTTACGATAATTTCTATACCGATAAATACACCATGAAGGAAGGCTCCGATTTCGGTCTTGCAAACGTTGCGGCTACCACCGTTAACATGCTCGGCTATGAAGCTCCCGAAATGTGGTGCGAAAGCCTGATCAAGTAATCAATAGGTAAATAAAATAATATCGAACGGCTTTGCCGTTCGATATTATTTTGAAAGTGAAAAAATGAAGAAACAACAAAAACAGGTTAAGATTAAAATTTTTGCTATTGTTGTCCGCGGCGAGGGCGAAGATGCCGAAAAGGACAATATCCGAATTACGAGTGAAGGCACGATGACCTTTGATGGCAAACGTGTAGAAATTTGTTACGTTGAAACGATGGACGATGCCGGTATGGCGCACAATACGCTTTCCTTTGACGTGAACGAACCGAATATGGTAACGCTTGCACGTGAAGGCGCGGTTTCCTGTGTAATGACGTTTTCCGAAAACGGAAGATACGGCGGTCTTTACAATCTGGGATTTGCTTCCTTCGATTTTACCGTTGCCACCAGAAGAATCTCCAATAAGGTTTCTTTTGAAAAGGGCGGCGTTTTGCTTTTGGATTACAATACCGAGCTTCAAGGGGTTGCCGTTCAGACCAGCCGTTTTCGTTTTGATATTTCCGTTATACAAAATTGAATACTATTATTCAAAAAATGTGTCAAAACATAAAAATAATTCTTGACAAGCAAGAAAACTGTGGTATAATGTTTCAGAAATGACTTTATTATAAGGAGATTTTAAAATGAACAATAATATCACAGAAACAAAAGAAAATGTGCTTGCGGGTGCAGTCGGCGCGTTTCTTTTCTCTCTCGTTGGCGGTATCCTTTGGTTTGTACTCTATCAGATCGGATTCCTTGCGGCAGTCAGCGGTCTGGTCGGCGTTGTATGCGCGGTAAAAGGTTATACATTCTTTGCAAAAACAAAAAATGAAAGCGTAAAATGTCTTGTGATTTCCTCCATTATTGCCGTTTTGGTTTTGGTGGTTGCTTGGTATATCTGCGTTGCATACGATATTTATCTTGTATATCAGGAATGGTTTGAAGCGGGTGAAGTAGATTTTACTTATACTTTCTTTGAATCCATTCAGGTTGTTCCTTATTTCTTTGCGGAATCTGACGTTCTCACTGCATATCTCGGAGATCTCGTTAAAGGACTTCTCTTTGCGGTTCTCGGTATTATCTCTTATCTTGCTTCCCGCGAAAAGAAAAAGAAACAGCAGGCTGCATTGGAAGAGGCAAAAGCAGCGGCTGAAGCTGCACAGGTAACTGACGAAACAACGGAAGAAACCGCAAACAGTACGGTTGAACAGTGATTATATCAAAAAAGAACCGCTTTTTTGCGGTTCTTTTTTGATATAAGGTTATTCTTCTTCCTCTTTTTTTGCCGAACGGATATTGCCGCTGTTGATATTCGCAAGAGGGTTTTTGGCAATGGCTTCTTCAAGCTTCTTATCTCCGATATGCGTATAAATCTGCGTTGTGCTGAGCTGAGAATGTCCGAGAATTTCTTTGAGCGCCAGAACGTCAACGCCGCCTTCCTGATACATCAGCGTTGCCGCCGTATGACGGAGCTTGTGCGTGGAGAAATGTTTATATTCCAATCCTGCAAGTTCCAGATATTTGTAAACCATCCATTGTACGGTTTTGTTGCTGAGTCTTCTTCCCAGACGGGAAAGAAAGAGTGCGTTCGGGTCTTTGATATCCGTTTGATTTTCTCCTCTGCAATTCAGATATTTGCGGATGGCATCTCTGCACGCATCGTTGAGATAGACGATGCGTTCTTTGTTTCCTTTACCGACAACGCGCAGGGAACGGAGATCTCTGTCAATATCGGAAAGGCTGATGCCGACAAGCTCCGAAAGTCGCATACCGCAATTCAAAAAGAGCGTGATAATACAGAAATCCCGTTCTTTGTATTTGGATTCTTTATCATCCAGAACAGCGGTTAAAAGCCGAATGCTTTCGTTTTCCGTCAAATATTTTGGCAGTGCATTTTTTCTTTTCGGTGTTTCGATATCCGCGGCAGGATTTCTTTCCAAAATTCTTTCCGTGGCAACCATATATTTAAAGAAGGTTTTGATCGCAGATAATTTGCGCGCACGGGAAGCTGTGGAATTCCCGCGGTCGTTTGCCATATATACCAAAAATTCAAGAATATCCAAAGTAGTGATATCCTGAATGAAACGGTTATTGACGCTTTCTATGGTAATTTGATTGAATTCTTCGGATTTTGGGGAAATTCCTTCGCGCAGCGCAATCTGATATACAAAAAAAGTATGTAGATCCAAACGGTACTCTTCCACGGTTTTGGGAGAACGTCCTTGAATAACGAGTTTATAGCGGAGGAAGCGTTCCACAACGGGGGATGTATCTTCCTTGATTTTTTTCTTTGTTTCCTGCATTTTTGAGAGTATTTCCTTTCCCAATATTTTAACTATATTTTTATTATACCGCAAAAAACGAAAAACAAACAGATTTTTTTGAAAAAAAGATGATAAATTTGTTAATTTTTTTCGCATTGCGAATATTTTTTGTAAAATACCTTGAAGAAATCAAAGAAAAAAGTTATAATAGACAATGTAATGATTTTTTATGAAAGGATTTTTCTGACTTATGAATTTCAAAGAATTTTGGCAACGTTACAAGGGTGAGATCGTGAAACTTTTGGTTACGCACGCCGCGCTCGCTGTTTTCAGCATTATGTGTACGTCGCCGCTTCTCGTTTTGGATACGAAAGGAAATGAATCGTCTGTGAATACCATCATTCTGATCGTAACCGTGCTTGTTTTTATTTTTTATTATTATCTGATTCGCTCCCAACTCTGGATGCTCGGCGCGAAAAATAAAATTTCCGCAGACGGCGGCAGACTGAAACTCAATCCTTTGGCAGGGCTTTATATGGGATTGTTTGCTTCCGCTCCCAGCTTCCTTTTGAATATCGTTAATATTTTTGCGTATTTTTACAAGGACTATGAATTCTGGAGACGTATTTACGGTGTCAGCAATCTGATTGAAGTTCTTTGGGATGCGCCCGCGCTCGGTTTGATTATTGTTACGGGTTCTCCGTTTGCTTATATTACCGTTTCGGTTCTTCCTGCTCTTTTTGCCGGTATTGCTTACTATTGCGGTGTGAAAGGATTCAGCCTTTTCGGTGTTCCGAAAAACAGATAACACAATGGGCTTATGGTATAAAACATCCGTCGTTTTCATATTATTTTAACAAATGATGAAAACGGCGGTGATTTATTTGTGTTCCCATACTTTTCTTAAAAGATACGTTTCTTTTTTTCTGAAATTTTCCATATGTGCGGCGCTTCTCTTGGGAATGGCTCTGGGTTTCGGCAATTTGATATTTTGGCAGGATAAAACAGCGTTTCCCACCGTTTCCGAAAAGGGAAATTCCCTGACGGTTGTGATCGATGCGGGACATGGCGGCAGAGACGGCGGTGCCGTTGCCGGAGACGGAACGCTTGAGAAACACTTGAATCTTGCGGTTGCAAAGCATTTGAAAGCACTCTTGGAAAGCGCGGATATCCGTGTTGTGATGACAAGGGAAACAGATATTGAATTGGCTTCACCCGATTCTTCTCATAAAAAAGCAGACGATCTGAATGCGCGTTTGAATATTGCAAGTGAATGTGAAAATGCGGTTTTTGTCAGCATACATATGAACCGTTTTCCTGTGGAAAAATACAGAGGTCTGCAAGTTTATTATTCGGAAAACCACGAACAAAGTCTTTCACTTGCGCAAACCGTGCAAACCGTTGCGGAAGACACTTTACAAAATACCAATGGCAGAAAGATAAAGCCTGCGGGCAGTTCCATTTATTTGATGGCGCATTTGGAAATTCCCGCCATACTTGTGGAATGCGGATTTCTTTCCAATCCCGAAGAAACGGAGCTTTTGAAAAGCGAAGCCTACCAAAAAAAGCTGGCGCTCTGTCTTTATGCTTCTTTGATTCGATATTTTTCCGAAAACACATAGTTTTGCCATCATAATGTTTTTAACAAAAAGGATGTTTATTTATGAAACGAATTTTATTTTCTTTTCTGTTGTTACTGATTTTTATTCTGACGTTAGCTTCCTGCAAACCGAAAGAAAAATATTCTCCGAAATTTACACTTGCGGAAGGCTATACGCTGGAGGGCGACCGCATTACCGCAACTTTGATCGGTCAGCAATCGCTGACGATTCGGGATTTTCTGTTTTGTTCGGATGCGATTACCGTTTTTTCCGATTCCACGGGCAGCAGTTTCGTGCAGGGTTTGGATGCCGATATTCCTTTGAAACTTGGCGAAAACCGTTTGATTCTGAGTTTTTCAAACGGAACGATGAAAAAAGACTATAATCTTGATATTACCTGCGTTTCCATTGAATCTTTTTCCATCATTGTCAACAATCCGAATAAAACGTACCGCATCGGCGAAGCTTTTGACAAAAGCACGATTACCGTGATAGCGGTTGCGGAAGACGGAACGGAATTTGAAGTGAAACATTATACGCCTGAATATGAATTTTCAATGCTCGGAGAAAATACCGTCGGCATCGAATTGGACGGCTTTTATGAGAGCATTACCGTTTCGGTTACGGAAGAATACCGTCCGACATTGGATGAAAACGGCAAAGCTGACGGTGTCATTTATATTCTTGAAAATGACGAAGCGATCTTGCTCCGCGCGGAAGAAGCGGAGGGTTTTTTTGCTGTTCCCGAAGTTGTTTTGAAGGACGGAAAAGAATATCCCGTTACCAAAATCAACGATCATGCATTCGCTTCTTCATGGATTACGGGAATGACGATTCCCGATTCCGTCCGTACGATCGGAAACGAGGCTTTTTCCGGATGTACCGATTTGGAATGGATAGAAATGCCGGAAACACTGGAAGCTTTGGGCTCTTTTGCCTTCTATAATTGCGAGTCTTTGATTTCCGTTCAAATTCCCGATGGAATGACAGAATTGAAAAATTCGGTTTTTCAAAATTGTAAATCTTTGAATTACATCCATTTGCCTTCATCCCTTGAAACGATCGGAAAACAAGCTTTTGCAGGTTGTGAGGCACTTTCCGATCTCCGATTCCCGAGGGGACTTCGTATGATTGAAGAAGAAGCGTTTCGCTTTTGCAAGAGTTTTTCCACAATCGCTGTGGAAAAACTTGATGTGTTGGGGAACCGCGCTTTTGCCGATTGCTCTGCGCTTCGGTTTGTTGCCATAGGCGGCATTGAAAGCTTGGGAAGCGACATTTTTTTCGGAGTGAAAGATGCATCGGTTTATTCCAAAGAAGGAAGCGCGCTTTTCAAACAGGCGGAAGCGCTTAACCTGAAAACCTATGCCGTTGATGAAAATGAATATTACGTGGTGGCTGTTCCCACGGAATTTCCGATTGAAGATGCATATCCCTATGAAGAGACCAAAATTTTCTTTCTTTCCGAAGGAAGAATGCAAAGAATCTCCGATTATACAGTGGAATATCCGAAGGATGCCTGCGGCTATCTCAATGCAACCATCCGAAAGGATTCATTTTCGTATACGTTTGAGATCTTCATTTCCTATACGGAGGACATTGCTTTGGATACGGATACGCGCGGCGTTCAATATTCAATTGATTCTGTGACAGGGAAAGCTACCCTTGTACGCGCTCCCGAATATGTCAGACCGAGTAAAATCTATCGCCCTGAAACGGAGGGCTTGTTCATTGTTCCCACTACGCTTTGGAGAGAAGGAAAAATGTACGTTGTCGTTTATGTGGAGGAAGATGCCTTTGACGGAACCAAAAACGTGGAAAAGGTATTTACACCCATTTTAATCAAGGAATCCTAATGCATTTTTCGGATTTCTCTTGACAATGTTTTGTGAAAAGTCTATAATAAAAGAAATAAAACCGATGATGTGAATCAGACAGGAGTTTTCTTATGCAATCCATTGAATTTATTAAAACAACAGAACCGAAGCAAAAACCTGATGATACGAAGCTTGGGTTCGGTAAATATTTTACAGACCATATGTTTATGATGGAATATTCTCCCGATCAGGGTTGGCATGATGCCAAAATCGTGCCGTTCGGCAATCTGACCTTGCATCCCGCTTCCACCGTTTTGCACTACGGCGCGGAAATTTTTGAAGGACTCAAGGCATACAGAACACCGGACGGAAGCGTTCAGCTTTTCCGTCCCACGGAAAATATTGAAAGACTGAATAATTCCGCAGACAGAATCTGTTTACCCAAGGTAGATCCCGAATTTATTTTGGAAGCACTTAAAAAATTTGTTGAAACGGAAAAGGATTGGGTCCCTTCTGCCGAAGGTACATCCCTTTATCTCCGTCCTTTTCTTTTCGGAAACGATGAAACGCTCGGCGTTCATACGATTCTCAATGCAAAATATCTTGTGATCGCTTCTCCCGTCGGCAGTTATTATCCCGAGGGCATCAATCCCGTTAAAATCATGATTGAAACTTCCGACGTTCGCGCAGTTCGCGGCGGTACGGGTTACACCAAATGCGGCGGTAACTATGCGGCAAGCAACAGAGCAGGCGAAGTTGCGGAAAAGAAGGGATTCTCTCAGGTTCTTTGGCTGGACGGTGTGGAACGTAAATACATTGAAGAAGTCGGCGCCATGAACGTTATGTTCAAAATCGACGGTGTGGTCGTTACACCGAAGCTCACGGGTTCCATTCTTCCCGGCGTAACACGTAAATCCTGCATTCAGATTTTGAAGGACAAGGGTATTCCCGTGGAAGAACGCTTGATTTCCATGGACGAGTTGATTGAAGCTGCCGAAAGCGGAAGATTGGAAGAAGCTTGGGGATGCGGAACCGCAGCCGTTATTTCTCCCATCGGTCAGCTTTCCTATAATGATAAGGATTATATTATCAACAATTTTGAAATCGGCGAAATTACACAATATCTCTACGATACGATTACGGGTATCCAATGGGGTAAAACGGAAGATCCTTACGGTTGGACCGTAAAAATCTGAAATTGAATCCACACAATGTGCACGAAAGCATAAAATAAAAAGTACTCGGAGCAAATGCTCCGAGTATTTTTGTTTATTCGAAAATCAAAGAATTTCTTTTGTCAAAGGCGTGCGTTTTGCCAGAACGGAACCGACTAAAACGATGCCCGAAGAAATCAACGCCACCAAAGCGGCAATTTTGATGACTGCCATCCAACCGCTGTGATCGGCAATCGCGCCAAACGCATAAGTACTGAGGACTGCGCCTGCATAACAGCAAGCATCAAGCAATGCGGAAATGCTGCCGACGTTTCCATACTTACGAATGCTGAACGGAATCAGACTGGTGGTTACGTTAACGATACCGCAAACCATCAGATACATCACTGCGAAGAAGAAAAGTGTCAATACCGTATTTTTTTGAGGATAGAGCAAAACGATCAGGAATACGGAAACCGCCGCGACCAAGAACAGCAGGCATTCCAGGAAAAGATGGCTGCGAAGACGTTTTTTCATCCCTTTGACAAGGAATGCGCCTCCGAGCGAAATTTCGGGGAGAATCATTGTGAGAAGGATGGAAAGCGATTCCGGTACACCGAAATCATTTTTCAGGATGGAAGGGAGCCACGTAACAACGCCGTCTCGAATGAAAACGGAGCAAGCAGCGCCCACACAGGCAAAGATAAATACGAAGATGAAATAAGGCGTGAACAGGGAGATTTTTTTAGTGGGAGTATCGGACACGGACTCTTTTTTTGTTTCGGGTTCTTCTTCAAGAACGGCACCGTCGTGGTGAAAAGCGTATTCCGTGCGGCGTACACCGAAAAACCATGCAAGAGCAACGGTAAATGCAAGAGAAAAAGCGAAATAAAATACAACACGCCAGGAAACGCCAAGCGCGTTCAACATCGCGGAAACACCGTAACTGACGAACGTACCGATGCTGTAGGTCAGGCAGTTCCAGATAATACAACGGCTGATATCTTTGCCCGACAAAAATCTGGATTGAATGTTCAGAATATTACACCAAAGCATACTTTGCGCAAGACCGTTGACAAGCCAGATATATTTCATCGGCTCAACCGTCGGAGAAAGACCGATTCCGAGATTGCAAAGCGCGGAAACGATCAATGCAAATGTAACGGTATATTTCGGATTACAATATTTGGCGATAAACGCATTGATGAGCTGTCCCGCCGCATAACTGAAGAAATAAAACGAACTGACCGTACCCGCGATGGCTTGGTCAATACCGAAATCTCCGCGGATAGAGATCAGATTTGCGCCGTAACAAAGTCTTGCAACATAAGCGGTGGAATACGTCAGACAGCTGAGAAGAATTAAGAAAGTAGCGTTTTTTCGGTTCAAAACTCTCATGATGGCAAATGCTCCTTTTGATCAAATTGATTTTTCTTTGGAAATTTGCTTTTTTGGAAATGCATACTTATATATTATATCACAAAAGGAAAAACTTGTCAAGCGTAGGATGTCCGGCAAACAAAAATCTGCTGATGGGATATGAATGCAAAAAAGCTGTTTTCTGCCGAATTTTCGGTTCAGAGAAACAGCTTTTTGATTATGAATAACGAATTATTTCAGAATTCTGCATTTTGCATTTCTTTCTTTGATGAAAGTAAGCAGTTGTTTTGTCTGTGCTTTTGCATTTTCTATATCTCCGGAGGAAACGGAAGCTTCAAATTCTTCGCATTTTTTGAGAATTTTGTCTTCCACCCCTGCGAGCGCGGCATCGGAGAAGGTATCTGCGGAGCGTACCGCTTCGCAAACTTCACCGGTTAAAGCTTTTATTTCATCGTTGGTTGCCTTTTGGGAAATTGCTTCTGTTTTTGTTTTCAATACGGCAATGAAGCCTTTGGCGCTTGCGCCTTTATCGTCATAATTGACGAGCGATACGATGTTGGCAATATACTGTACGATGACGATGACATAACAAATGACGATCGAGATCCATGCGGTCAAAGAAATTGCCATACAAATGCTTGCCGCAACGACAAGCAGAACCAACGTAATGACACTGGTTGCCGTCAAGGGAATATTGCAAAACTTTTTGGTTAAAAGATCTTTTTTGAATACCAATGCGGTACAGAAAAGTTGCGCGAAAAATGCGATCGTGATAAATGTGTATGCAATCCAAAAAGATGGAGCTTCCAATTCATTGGGCACCAAAAATGTGATTGCGTTAAAAACTGCCAATGCAACCAGCCAAAGAATGCTGTATTTCATAAATCCTTTTTTCATTGAAAATTCCTTTCTCATACATAAATTTTTTAATCAAGATTCAATTTGCGTTCCAGAATATATTTCATTGCGCAATACGCTGCGATGATACCGATAACGGAAAGCACGATGCTGATGACGGATGCAACGATAAAGGCGACTCCGGATACCAAGCCGAATATGGTCACAATGGAAGAACTGAAAGATGCGAAGACGGAATAAATCGTATCTACGCAGAAAATGGAGATGATTGCGCCGAGCAAACGATGCTTTTTAAAGATCATGCAACCGAGTGCAATCGAAAAATAGAGCAGAAAGCTTTGGAAGACGGAAGTGACGATCAAGGAAATGATTCCAAGCAAGAGTGGAGCAGCGCCGAATTCTGTTTTGTAAGATATCCACATCATTTCGAAAATATATTGGAACTCCGTCCAAAATTCTTTCAGTGCATCGGTATAACCGATGGCAACACCGCCGAGAATAATGAGAAGACCGACGAACGTTACAACCAATGACAACAAACTCCAAAGAAACATGGAAAAGATTTTTATCATCAAATGGCAATCTATCGTCAAAGGAAGTGTAAAGGTCAAATATCCTTCGTCCGTAAAAAATGAGACGTAGAAACGATAGATGATCAGAACAGAAACAGCAATGTTAATGGCGACCAACAGGAAAATCAGTCCCAGGGCAAAAATTACCACTGCTATGCCTGCCAAGGCGGAGAGCACATTATTTTCATTGGATTCCAAAAAGTGAAGAACACGTCCGTCAAGGATGAATCCGAGGCTCATAATCATAGCGGCGCAGAGGAAGACGATAAACATGGGAAGGACGATGCGCGCAACGGCGCGAAATTCATATTTCATTCCTTTTATAAACATCTGTATACCTCCCTGAAAAGTTCATCCACGGTTTTACCGCTTTCTTTTACCTTTTCCACATCCTGCATCATCAAAAGCTGACCGTCGCGGATGAAAACGAAGCGGTCCAACACTTTTTCGACGTCCGCAATCAAATGTGTCGAAATCAGAATGGTGGAATCGGGGGCTCTGTTGGAAAGAATCGTTTCCAGAATAAATTCTCTGGCGACGGGGTCCACGCCGGCAATCGGTTCGTCAAGCAGATAAACCTTTGCTTTGCGGGACATGACCAGAACGAGCTGCACTTTTTCTCTTGTTCCTTTGGAAAGCGTTCTCAATTTTGCGGTTTCGTTTACTCCCAGAGTTGCCAGCATACGCAAGGCGTTCGCTTTGTCAAAATCCGCATAGAAATCCTCAAAATAGTCAAGAATATCGGAAATGCGCATCCACGAATTGAGATAGGTGCGCTCCGGCAGATAAGAAACGATCTTTTTGGTTTCCGTGCTGATGGGAAGTCCGTTTACCGTGATGGTGCCTGAGGTTGGCTGTAAGATTCCCGCAATCATTTTGATCAGGGTTGTTTTTCCGCTTCCGTTGGAACCGAGCAGTCCGATGATTTTTCCGCCTTCCAAAGTGAGGCTCAAATCGGAAAGTCCGCGTGCGGAACCATAATTTTTTGTAAGATTTTTGGTTTCCAATATGACTGACATAAATTACCTCCTCTTATATTTGAATGAGTTTGCTATGCTTATCATAATATAAGAATGCTTGAAAGTCAAGAATTCTTGACGAAAATTCATATTTTTCAAAAAAAATTTAAAAATTTTTGAAATATTCTCGAAGAAAAATAAAAATTCTATTGACATTTGCGCGATTTTATGGGATAATGAACTTTGTAATGTAGCAATCTGCGCAGATTTATGTCTGCGGTTGCAAGGAGGTGTAAAGAGAATGCTTACTTACCAGCCTAAAAAACGTCAGAGACAAAAAGAGCATGGTTTCAGAAAGAGAATGAAAACTGCAAACGGCCGCAAGGTTCTGAAGAGAAGACGCGCAAAATGCAGAGCAAGACTCTCTTATTAATTCTTAACGGATTGAAACTCATCGGATAAAGAAAGCCTGTGGCTTGGTCATAGGCTTTTCCTTTTTATTACGCGGAGGATCTTCCGTTTCGTTGCCGACACTTCCAGCAATCGACGGCAGCGCCGAAGGCGGGCATAGCCCGCTTTTTTTGAGGACGGAATCCGCGCCGATCCGAAATTTTGGAACCAAATTGGGGGAATCTGTGTGAAAAACATAGCAATTTCCGAAAACCACCTTTACAAAAAGGTGTACGCAAAGGGCGCCAAAGCCGTTTGCAAGCATATCGTGGTATATGTTCTGACCGATTACCACGCCTCCCGTCTGCAACGGGAAAACCCGCTGAAAAAGAGGATCAACCGTGTGGGACTCACGGTATCGACAAGACTCGGTAAGGCGGTCGTGCGCTCGCGTGTGAGAAGAATTCTCCGCGCCGCGTACCAAAAACTTGAAAAGGAACGGAATATCAGGAAAGGCAAGCTCATCGTCATCACCGCGCGCGACTCTGCCGTGGATGCCAAAAGCACGGATATTTACGCGGATCTTCTCTTTGCCGCGAAAAAGCTCTCGCTCTTCGACGACACCCTGCCGAAAAAGCCCTCCGAGGCCTCCCGCGGCAAGCCTGCCGAGCAGGATAAGAAATGAAATACGTCGGTATTTATCTGGTAAAATTTTATCAGAGGTTCATTTCCCCGCTCAAGCCGCCCTGCTGCAGGTTCCGTCCGACCTGTTCGTCCTACGCCATTGAAGCCTTCCGGGAATGGGGCTTCATCATTGGCCTTGCTTTGACCGTGTGGCGCATTCTGCGCTGCAATCCCTTTTCCCGGGGTGGCTACGACCCCGTACCGAAAAGAAAACGGAAAAGCAATTAACGTTCCAACAAAACAAAGGAGATAGTCCAAAACATGCAAGCAATTTTGAAATTTTTCGGAAAACTACTTTCGATTTTCGATTCCTTTACGGGCAGTTACCTTTTGGCGCTCTTCATCTTCGCGCTTCTCGTCAAGCTGATTCTGCTTCCCTTCGGCATCAAGCAGCAGAAAAACTCCATCAAGCAGGCGCAGGTAAGACCGAAGGAAATGGCAATCCGCAAGAAGTATCATGGCAGAAATGACCAGCGTACCCAGCAGAAAATGCAGACCGAGGTCATGGAGCTCTACCAGCAGGAGGGCTACAATCCCGCCTCCGGATGTCTGCCGCTCCTCATCCAGCTTCCGATCATCCTGATCCTTTATAAGGTCATCACCAATCCGCTCCAGTATATCTGCGGATACTCCGCCGACATGATCAACCGCATCGCCGTCTATCTGAACGAGCTCGGCATCTCCGGCGTTGCCGTCAAAAACGGCGTCTTTTCCGGATACGATATCAATCTGATCTCGTATTTCAAGGAAAATCTCGAGGGTCTCAATGCCGCGCTCGGCGAGCTCGGACAGATCGACCTCTCCATCATCCCCAACTTCAGCTTCTTCGGTCTCGGCGGCGCCGATTATCTCGCTAAAACGCCCAGTGCCGACATCTTCTCCTGGCTCCTCCTCGTTCCCGCGCTCAACTGCGTTTTCACCCTGCTCTCCACGTACGTGACCAGAAAGCTGACCTTCCAGCCCATGCAGGACAACCAGTCGCAGGGCTCCATGAAATTCATGAATATTTTCATGACGGGTATGACCACCTTCATCGCGTTCACCGTTCCCGCCGCAATCGGTATCTACTGGCTCTTCAACAACCTGCTCGGTATGCTCCAGCAGTTCATCCTCGCGAAGACCATACCCCTGCCTCAGTTCACCGAGGAGGATTACAAGCGCGCGGAAAAGGAGCTTCTCGGTAAGCCCGCGAATAAGAAGGAGATCATCCAGAAGACCAGAGTTGCGCTCGCCCGCCCCATGGATGACGACGAGTACGCAGACCTCGGCGATTACGTCTCCGTATACGACGAACGCCCCGCCGTCGAAGAGCCCGAGCCCGACGGCAAATCCGCAATCGACAAAGCACCCTTGAAAAAGAAGAAAAAATAACCGACCT
>SVRL01000137.1 GCA_015064845.1 Oscillospiraceae bacterium
CAACTAACTTTTGAAAGAATCTTATCTTTTGCAAAGAGATTCTATCACTCACTGCGTTCGTTCCAGAATGACGGTACCGGACGTTGGTTTGTACGCTGACGGAAAATTCAGCAGCTTTTTATGCACGTAAATTCCCGTTTATCTTACTAATTGTTCAAAAAGTGCATACCACTGTTGCAAAGCGCTTGACAAATAGTCGTGAGATTGGTATAATAAGAATAGATAATTATGTAAAAAGGGGAATGAACCTCTTGTGGAAATAAAGGAGGGAAAAGAATGAAAGGATACAAATGTCTTGCTTGTCCGAAATACGTTGCAATGTACGCACCACTCGCTTTTATCTTTGTGTTATTGGAGAGTTGGGTTTTGCTTTCAATGGATGAACCGAATAAGCTTATATTGATTATATCAATCCTGCCTTTCACAATCGCTTTGCTCTCATTACCGTATTGGTTTAATCGAAGCGCATTTTCCGTAACGTGTATCAGCAAAGAAGGTATTCGAAACAGACATCTCTCTTTTCGATGGGATGAAATCACGTCCTATCATCTTTGTGAAATCGACCAACGCACACGATTGGGAAAATGGGGGAAGATAAAATATCCGATGATTGTTTGTTTAGGAGATGTAAGATCGGAGTATTTGGGATTTTGCGATCCTCGGAAAACGGTTTGTTTTCCTTTGAGCAAAAAAACACTGAAAGTGATTGATGAACTTTGCGATGAAAAAAATGAAACCATTGCGGAGCTTTTGACTTGGATTCATTTTCCCATGAATTCTTAAAATAAAAACGAGGACAAAACGGTTTTTGCCGTCATGTTCTCGTTTTATTTTATGTGACGATAAATGATTGTTTAGCGTAATAAAAAGTCTGCAAAGGATTCTGTCTGTAGAGAACGTGTCCCTTTTTGCCGTCATTCCGGAGGGCAATGCTTTGCCCGATAGCATCCCATCGCAAAGCTCAACTAACTTTTGAAAGAATTTTATCTTTTACTAAGAGATTCTATCGGGGCTTACGCCCCTCCGAAATGACAGTGCGGGGCGCTTGTCTGAGTACTGACAGAATGCTTTGGCATAATTCTGCATTTTGCCCTCTGCATTCTCCTGAATCTGCCACACATTTTATTCAAAGATTTTCATAATTGTTTTTCTTGAAATATGCATCCAGATCAACGACGGTATCGGTGTGGCGCGCTTCTTCCGCAGCAAAACCAATTAAATGGTTGGCAACGGAAACGCGGATATCCGCAACGGAAACACCCGTGTAAGTACCGCACAAATAGTCGTAAAGATCGCGGATAATACCGTCATCGCCGCCGCCATGACCGCCCGTGATGGATTCTTCCGTTTGTCTGAGCGGGATTTCATGCGATTTTTTATCTTCAAACGTATAAACGTGAATGGAAGGGGAAGAAGCAAACGCATAAAGCTCGCCTTTGGTGCCGTAAATACGGATATAACGGCCGCCTTCATTGAAAGCGTTGACGGAAAGCGTTGCGGTAACACCGCCTTCAAATTCCATGTTTACGATCTGATTGTCCAGAACGTCATTTCCCGCGTGGAACACACACATTCCGTAATGAGAGGTTTTCAATGCTTCTCGAAGCTCATCGTCCGTCATGTTGGGATGTGTGGCAACGGAATTTCGGAATATACTTTTTCCCCAGAAACCGTCGGGATTTTCGATATAAATACGGTGGCAGTTATAAGGGCAGGTATCGGCACTCGGACAAGTGCCGTCAGAGCAACGGATGGGAGCGCCTTCGGGCGCATTTTCGGGCTTGAAGTACGTAAGCTTGCCGAAAGAGGTAACTTTTTTGCAAGGTTTATCCATGAGCCATTGAATGATATCCAGATCATGACAGCTTTTCGCGAGAAGCATGGGTGTGGAATCTTTTTCGGAATACCAATTTCCGCGAACGTAGCTGTGAGAAAAATGAACGTCTCCAATGCCTTCCGTACAATCAATGTCAACGATTTTTCCGAGCATACCGCTTTGTACGATGGATTTTACGGTTTTGTAAAAGGGGGTATACCGCAGAACGTGGCAAACCAGAACGGAAACACCCTTTTCATGTGCCGCGTTTGCGATATCGGTACATTCTTTCACGGTTTGCGCAACGGGTTTTTCAAGAAGAAGATGATAACCGAGTTCAATGGCTTTCATTGCGGGGCCGTAATGATCGTTATCCACCGTCGCGATGACGGCAAGATCTGCCAATTTGGGTTGTGCGAGAATCTCGCGCCAATCCGTAAAGCACATTTCATCGGGAAGACCGTATTCTTTTTGACAGCGGCGGCGAATGGTTTCTTTCGGTTCCGCAATGGCAACGATTTTATATTGATCGGGACGAGCGTTCATTTTGCCGCAATACGTTCTGCCTCGGCTGCCCGCGCCGATTAAAATAACGGAGATTTGTTTCATAAATGGATTCCTTTCTTGAATCTGGATTTGTTTGGAACGATACAGCGAAGATAAATGATTGTGTAGATCAACTTTTTTCTGTTACCCACTCCTTGACTTAAATCAAGGAGTCAAGAAAAAAGGTTGCAAAAAAGAAGTTGGCGAGCGTACCGCTCGACCGCCTCATCAGACTTTGCGCTTTCTGCGCAGATGAATTTGTAAAAATCGAGACGCGGGTACGCTTAATCTATCGTTTGCGATAGATTAAGCGAGATTTCCCGCTATTTTTACAAATTTATCCGGGAATTTTGATCTGCTTTTTGCGTGAACCGGATTTGCTCCGTAGTGCGCACAGAAAGCCGTTGGCATTCCGTTACAGAAAGCCTTCGGCGTTCTGTTACATAAGGATTACCCCTCATTTTGCACTCTGCATTCTCATAATTTTCCGTTTATCTTTGCTTTTGATGAAACGTTATTCTTCAATTTCCGCTTCCGCAACTCTGACGACAAGGTCTGAGCCGTAAGGGAAGCCTGTGCAGTTGATGGTAAGGTTTTCTCCGTCCTGAACGAAAGCGAGCGTTTCATCGCGGTCTGTCCAACGGATGGATTTGATTTTTTCTTTTACGCCCGTGAACGTTTTTTCTCCCGCGCCGCCGAATGCAACGGTAACGTTGCTGTCGCCCGTGATGGAAAGATTGTGAATATAGAAATAGAGCTTATTTCCGCGTTTCAGCGCAAAGTTTTTGCCCTGACCGAGAATACCGCAGGGTTTTGCTTCATAGATGGCATCGCCCGTTTTGGAGATCCATTCACCGATGCCGAGCAGAAGCGCTTCCTGCATCATAGGAATGGC
>SVRL01000138.1 GCA_015064845.1 Oscillospiraceae bacterium
GTGGTCAGACCGAGAAATTGATGATTTTTCGACATTCGGGAGAGCCGAAAAAGTCAGTGTTTGTGGGGGTTTTCGGCTCTTCTCGAAAATTATACGCCGAGCGTGGTGATTGAGTCCCGAACCAAGCACTCTACCAAACTGAGCCACACCCCGAAAACAATATAAAATTTTGCCATGCTTCATCACAGCCTATTTATTATACTATATGAAAATCGGTTTGTCAACAGTTTTTTGAAATATTTTTAAGAAAGTGGGAAAATTTATTTTTAAATCGGTAAATCAAAAAATTTCAAGCAATTCCAAAAGCGAATCCACGGTAAAATCAGCGCGCGCAGAATCTTCCGTTACGGGCATAAGACCGCCAAGACCTTGACGAATGCGAACGGTATGCATACCGAGTGCTTTTGCAGGGATAATATCATTGTCGGGACGGTCGCCGATCATATACGCTTCTTCGGGCAAACAACCCGAACGAAGAATCGCACGGCGGAAAAATTCGGGATTCGGCTTGGAAATTCCTTCTTCTTCGGAAGAAAGGATCACGGAAAAATATTTGCGGATTCCATAAGCGGAAAGACGGTCTTCCGTTCCCATCGGTTGATTGGCAATGATACCCAAACGATATTTTTTTGCCAACGTTTCCAAAACGAAAGGTGCATCGGGATATAACCGTTCGCCGATGGCATCGTAAGGAACCATACCCGAAAGGCCGAGCAATTCGCAAGCGCCCGAAAAATAAGATTTACCCATCGAAGCGGAAGTTTTCATGGCGTTTTCCAATTCTTCCTGTGTGCAAGGATGACCGAGCGCCGTTTGCATTTCCGCCGTTAACCGTGCCCGTCTGTGTAAGGATTCGGTTTCATCGGCAAGTGTGCCGCCAATATCAAAAAAGAGCCATTTTATATTTTTCGTATTCATGTTATTTCCTTTTCTGATTGCATTTTGATGATGTGTATGTGATTTCTCATACAAAATCACTGTTTAGCGTAATAAAAAGTCTGACAAAATCTTTTCACTCAATTCTGCATTGTCAAAAGGATTCTGTTCTTCCCTGCTTTGAGATTTTCCAGCGGACCCGTTTTGGGATGTTCCCCTCTCAAATTACCGAAGAAATCGCGGTCAACGCAAAGCGGCGAGCCGTCGGGATTTTCATAAGGCTCTTCCGCAATGCGGGGCATATCCAGACGAAGGGAATCCACGGGAAGCGGACGGAGAGAATCAAAGCGTTCATCCAGATACAAAGAAAGATAAACGTCGCCGTTTTCTTCGGTTTCAATTTTAGCAAAGCTTTCCGTATCCACAGAAACGGAAGTGAGATCACGGTCATAAGCAGGAGCACCGTCGCCGTAATAATTATGCGCCGTATAAATCGGCTGTGGAACGGAACCGAATTGAAGCGCATCACATTTACCGAATTTGTTCCAGACCGTTTCCAGATATTCCTCCAGCGTATCGGGCGCACCGTTGAACATGGAAAGACCCACGCGGAAGCGTTTATTTTCTTCGGATTGCGTATTCAGAAAAATATTGTTATAATAACGGTCATCGCCGCCGTAAACGAGTGAGCAACCCTTCATTTCGGTGGAATGAGCAAGATGATAAGGCGTAGAACGATCAAGCACCGCATATTGAAACATACCGCCGAAGAAAAGATTATGAACGTAAGCACCGCCCTGTGCGGCATTCTGAAAATTCTGCTCCGAGCCGAAAATATTATTATCCACAAGATGCGGACCGTGTGTAACCTCACATTTCATATCAATACCGTTGTGATGAAAAAGATTGGAGCTGAGTCTTGCGCCCTGCACCTGCCAATCCATCCAAACACCCATCAGACAGTGATGGATATGATTGTGATGGATCTGCGTATCAATGAGCGCGTGAAGCTTGATGGCGCCAACCTCATGCCCCCAGAATTCGCCTTTATCGGCAATGTGATAAATTTCATTTCCGTAAATTTCGGAATAAACGCCGCCGAGATGGCCAACGATGCCGTTTTGTCCGCAATGATGGATTTTATTGTTTCGAATGATATGCGAACCGATGGTTTCACGGCTCCAACCAAGACGTTTGGCGGCAAGCATCGCTTCATATTGATAATGCGTACCCGCTTTTCTGCGATATCTGGTATACATATGATGTCCTGTGGAAAGCTCTTTTCCTACGCTGACGGCACAGCAACGGGAATCGTGCAAAACGTTGTTTTCAATGATCCAGCCTTTTGCCCAATGTACGCCGAGCATACCGATCTGATGTGCGGTGGGAGGCGCCCAAGGTGTTGCCGCCTGCGCCATTTCAAAACCGCGGACGGTAATATAATTGAGCCCTGTTTTTTCGGGATAGAAGCAAGTGCGGCGAACGTTGATCTCCATGCAGGCTTCATTGGGATTTCTGCCGTCCGTATGGACGAAAACCGCCGTTGTTTCTTCGCCTGTAACGGCAAACCAACTCATTTCTTTTTCGTGAAGCTCTGCTTCGTGAGAAGCTTCCCACAAAGCTTCTTCATTGATGTAAACACAACCCGTATGCTTGGGATAATCCAAAGGACGCGCCAACCAATCGCCGTCCAGCACGTCAGCAAAAGGATTGAAATCTCCGAAAAGCGCGTTGGAAACCTCCGCGCGCCAAATACCGTCCGTTTCTTCCCAGTTTTCAAGAATTTCCGAACCCTTGATAACGGCGCGTTCGCCTTCGGCAGCCATATAAGTAATTCTTCCCGCTTCATTTCTTGCGCCGTGCGCAGGCGAAACGGATTCACGGTAAACACCCTCGTGAACGATCACGGTGTCCCCCTCATCAGCAAGAGAAGCCGCTTTGGAAATCGTCAGAAACGGAAAAGCTTCCGTTCCCGTATTACGGTCGTTTCCGCTTTTGGAAACGTGATAAACGTTTGCCATAAAAAACTCCTTTTCGGTTTGTGTTCATTGTATTTTAACGTGATAAATGATTGTTTATGTAACCTCTTCCGTCGGCTACGCCGCCACCTGTCTCGCTGCGGCTCGGGCACGCTCGGGATCTGAAAGCCATTCAGGCTTTCATTCAACACCCTCACGCCGCTTCGCTACCCGCTGGGGAAGGCTTTGAGAATCTGATCTTTTGTCAGGTTTTGTAAGACTTTTTATCTGAAAACAAAGATATTTAAGAGCCTTCCCCGGTGGGGGAAGGTGTCATTTACCGCGTAGCGGTATAATGACGGATGAGGCGTTACTTTCGGTTTTCGCAAACAGACAGATGTTAGCAAAACTTTTTTAT
>SVRL01000139.1 GCA_015064845.1 Oscillospiraceae bacterium
TTCCACTCGCCGTCAGGCGAATATCACTCTTTCAGAATATCACTGTGCGAAAGCACAATATCACTTGCCGTAGGCAAATATCACTGCGTATTTCCTTTCGAGGAAATACGCTAATTTCCCGTTTATCTTATCATCGAACTCACGTTAAAATATTTATTCTTCGCTTTCCTGTTCCAGCTTTACCACGTCCTTCAAAATCTGCTGCGTTTCCAAAGGAAACCTGCCCAGATGATCGGGACCGACGTTGATCAGATAATTAATGCCCAGCGAGGAAAGTCTTTTTTTATTGGCATAAATCGTTTCCGGTTTCTTGTAACGATTATCCCAGGAGCAATATCCCCAGGATTTATTAAGAGTACAAGCAGATTCGTAAAACCCGTAAGGAGAAGGCTTAAAGCCGTGGATGCAATTCCAATCCACCGTTTGCGCTTCCGTATCAAGTTTTTGTGGAATTTCATTATCGCCGAGCGAAACGTAATCGTATTTACCGTTCCCCAAACGCGAATTGATCAGGCAGTTCGGCTGATGTTTTTTTACCAGCGCATAAATTTCTTCGCTTTGTTCGGGGGTAAGTGTCATCGGCATATCAAACCAGGCAAGCGCGATTTCTCCGTATTTCGTCATAATTTCTTCAATTTGAGGAAGAATCTTCTTTCTGTACGTGATTTCAAAATTCTTTTCCTCCTTGTTTGGAAAATCCCAGGAATTGTCCCAGCTAACCCCCGCGCAGCCGACAGGTTCGCTTTGATATCCCCCGCCGTTTTTTTCGTGCCAGTCAAGGTCTTGCGAATAGTAAATACCGAATTTCAAGCCGTATTGACGGCAGGCATCGGAAAGCTCTTTGATGATATCTCTCTTGAAAGGAGAAAAATCATAACAGTTATAGCCGTCTGCATCAGACTGAAAAAGCGCAAAACCGTCGTGGTGTTTCGTTGTGATCACGATATATTTCATACCGCAATCGACGGCAAATTTCGCCCATTCTTCCGCATCGAAATAAATGGGATTAAAAATACGGGCAATCTTTTCCATTTCGCTGTTCGGAATGGCGTGCGTCGCTTGAATCCATTCCGCATACGCACCCGATTTCTTGCCCTTATACACACCGCCAAGCACGGAATACAATCCGAAATGAACCATCAAACCGTACTTAGCTTCCTTAAACCATTGGATATCTGTCATCGTGATATCCTCCTTTTTAAATGATTTTTGTATACACAGATTTTTATTTAATTTTTCGTTTCTTTTTGTCTTTCGTCGCTTCAAAGCTTGCGCCCGTGAGAAATTTGACGGTGTCGCTCGATGCCTCGGGCAATAAAACGGAAATCCAATGGAGCTTATTCATGTGGTAAGCGGGATAAACGCCGTCATCCTTGCCAAAAGAACCAAATATTTCAATCGGTTGTTTCAAATTGACAACGTCAATCCTCTCATCGGAATCCTGCCCGAATTTTTTTCGGGAGACCTTCATCACGAGCGCATACCATTTTTGATTTTTTTCGTGTCGGAATACCGCCGTTTCAAAATCTTCTTCAAAAGGATAATCCGGCTTCGTACCGTATTCGGAAAGACAGTATGCAAAAAAATCTTCTCTCGTCATATTTCTTCGTTCCTATGTTCCATTCGTTTTCTGAATCACGCATCATGATTGCTTGACATACGTTCCAAACGCCCAAACGGAATCCTCAATTTTCGTCGGACTATCCGTATGATGATATAACCCGTTGATCACAAGGCTGTTGTCAGGCGTATCAAAATTGCCTCTTAAATAAAAATCCGGAGGATAATTGAGGCTGAAAGTCGTATCATAATGCTCCTTATCAGATTCTCTTACCTTTTGATATATATCATGCTCAATATACAGGTATATCGTTTTTCTGTCTTGAGCAATGTTAAAGATTCCTTCAATCACGTTTTCTCCGTTCACATAGCGAAAGAGCAAATAACTGTGATTCATGATCGGAAATACCGTTAAGCTTTGACCGTCCGCGCTTACATACGCTCCCTCGGGAATACGGTACACGCCGTCATCAAACCCTGTCTTACTGAACGGTTTATACACTTCATCTTCCAAAACGTACGTTCCGATTTTATACGGCATTTCGCTCATACGGTATACGTGGCTATATACGGTGCCGTCGGTTATACCAAGGTCCTCCTCTTCACACATAATACTGAATTGTGTAAACCTTTCATCAAAGTTTTCCGTATAGCAATTCAGCCAATCTTTGTTTGACTGATCTGTGCGGGTCAAAACAAACGTCAGAGGCGTTGTTGCATCGACAGCGCTGCGGTGAAGCGCTCTGAAATGTCCCTCGTACTTCAATACACCGTCCTCATAATAGCTGAACGTCATCACACCTTCTGAACCGTCAAAAACGAAATAGGTATCTTTTTCGTCAAGAAGCATCCACTTTCCCGTTGAAGCTTCCATCTTTTTATCATAATGCGTAAGATCTTCATTTTGATTAAAAAGAGAGCCGCAACCTGTAAGCATAACCGAAATGACAGCGATAAGCAACGAAAGCGCGATAAATTTGATCTTTCCTTTTGTCATTTTGAAGCATCCTCCATTCATATTGATTGAATAACATTATAACATAAAATCAAAAAATTTTCAATACGTTTCATTATGATTCTTCAAGATGCAAAAAGCCCACTCACAAAAGTTAAAAACTTTCGTAAATGGGCTGTTTTATTATAAAATATGATTTTTATCCCTCGGAATAACAGAAATTCCTCCATAAAAACAGGAAATATATCATTCAATAACGCACTTTATTGACCGTATGCGTATCCAGATCTATGCGGAAATCAATTTCCGGCCCGTCGGCACAGGATAACCGTTCATATCCGAATCTATGGAAAACTCCCGAATGAAATTCATTCGGGAGTTTCTGTGAAGGGGCGATAAAAAAGATATTTTACCTTTTTAATCGATGGATTTGAACCCGTGTGCGTTTTTACATCGTCTGCGTGACGGGGGCTTGCGATTCATCCTCGGAAAGCGTTTCCGTTTCGTCCTGTTCCTGACTCTGTTCCTCGGTGAGTTTCTGTTCATAAGCTGCGAGGACTTTTTTGTTGAGTTCATCTCTCGCTTCACTTGATACGGGGTGGAACACCTCTCGGTAATTCTCGCCGTCTTTCCTTGACGGCATCGATACGAACAATCCCTTTTCCGAGTCCATGATTCGGAGTCCGTGGATGGCAAACGCGC